>JAITSW010000239.1 GCA_031287505.1 Propionibacteriaceae bacterium | reverse complement strand
GCTCCAAGGTCGTCAAAGCCTGCGGGTGACGATCTGAGGTAAGCACGATCTGCTTCTGGGCGGTATGGAGCGCGTTGAAAGTGTGGAAGAACTCTTCCTGGGTTTGCAGCCGGGTTTCGATGAACTGGACGTCGTCTACCAAGAGCACATCGATATCTTCGCGGTAGCGACGGCGAAACTCCGCCATCTTGTTTACCGCGATGGAGTTGATGAAGTCGTTCGTCAACTCCTCGGTAGACACATACTTTACCCGCAGCCGCTCCCCCGGATCTTGGTAGTTCTGCACATAGTGGCCGATGGCATGCAAAAGGTGGGTTTTACCCAACCCGGAGTCTCCATAGATAAGCAGGGGGTTGAAAGCGTTTCCGGGATTCTCGGCTACCGCGATAGCCGCGGCGTGGGCGAAGCGGTTAGATTCGCCGATGACGAAAGTGTCGAAGGTGTACTTCGGATTTAGGTGAGCTTCGTCGTGACCCTCCCTGATACCCAGTACCGGGGTGTTGGTCAATCCAAACGAGGAGGCTAGGGAGTTGTCGTCATTGGCGGCGGATTCGTCGAAGAACAGATCTTCGGCCAGATCGGCGTCGATAGTGATAGCCACCGAGATGGGACGCGTGAAGAAGTCTTGGAGCAGGCCTTCCACCGTGGCCCGCACCTTTGATTCCACCCGCGTACGGGTGAACTCGTCTGAAACTGAAACGATCAGGGTGGAATCGTGAAGGGAGATTGGATGGACTCGCCGCAGATAGCCCTTTTCGAAATCGGCGAGATTGGCGAACAGATAATTCCAAACCTCGTCGAGTGTTGGGTCGGGAGGGTTTTCGCCATCTGGAAAGCCGTGGCCAAAGCTCATCAGTGATCAACCTCCCAGATGAAATCTGTGCTTGCCCAGCAAGCTTCCCAAGAGCAATCCATGGTGTGGATAACTTTGTTTGAATGTGGATAACTTAGCTTGCTGTCGCAATCACCGCAATGTGAGGCGAATAATCTCAGAATTTCCGGCGTGTCGCCTCGACATCAAGCAGGTGGGTTAGTTGACTGATTTGTTCGCGTTCAGCTTCCTATTTGCCCTACTGCGGCATTACCGCGTATCGTTTGTAAGTCGCTTAATGCGACACGTGCGTCCACGTGGGCGCATAAGTTCATTGACATTGACATTGGAGCACCCGAAGTGACTAAGCGCACCTTCCAGCCGAGCAACCGTCGCCGCAGCCGTACCCACGGCTTCCGTCTGCGCATGCGCACGCGGGCAGGGCGTTCGATCATTTCGTCCCGCCGCAAGCGCGGCAGGATCCGTTTGGCCGGCTAATTCCCGGCGGTGTTACCCAAGTCGTCACGCGTGAGTGAAAGCCAGGATTTGCGTGACACTCTCTCAAAAGGGATACGCGCAGGACGTGAGCACCTTGTCGTGTATGTGCGTCGTCGCCAAGATGGTTCAGCTAGGGCAGGTTTCATTGTTTCCAAGAAAGTTGGAAATGCGGTGGTTAGGAATCGCGTGAAACGCAGGTTGCGTCACATCGCCCCCGCTGCCTTTGCCCAACTCCCCAACAGCGTGGACGTCGTTGTCAGGGCGCTTCCAGGAGCGGCCACCGCTGATCTGGCTTCTGAGTTTTTGGCGGCGGCGTCGCGATGCCCTCGGCGTGTGGACGCTTCGTGAAGTACATTATGATCGCGTTCCTGAAGGCCTATCGCTTGCTGGTAAGCCCGCTCTACGGCGATGTTTGCAAGTTTTACCCAAGCTGCTCTGCCTATGCGCTGGAGGCTGTTAGCTTCCATGGGGCGCTCAAAGGCAGTTGGCTTACCGTTCGGCGACTCATTCGCTGCCACCCTTGGTCGCTTGGTGGGTATGATCCCGTTCCCCACACACATGAGTGGAAAATGGAAATGGCCAGACTGGCTGCCCCCTCCGATCTTGTCGAAATGAATGGATAGTTGATGAATCTTCTCGAACCCATCCCAATGCTGGTGCCACTCGATCTTTGGAGTGATATCGCAGGCGGTTTCAACTGGATAATGACACCGCTTTACTGGTTGATTTCCGGCCTTTTGGTGCTCTTCCACAGCTTCTTCGCCCTCTTTATCAGTGACGCTTATGCCGGCTGGTCTTGGGCGCTGTCGATCGTCCTGCTCACCATGTTGGTGCGTACCTGCCTGATCCCAATGTTCGTCAAGCAGATCAACTCCACCAGAAATATGCAGATCATGCAGCCCAAAATCAAGGAACTGCAAGACAAATACAAAGACGACAAAGAGCGGCTACAGCGCGAACAGATGGCGCTTTACCAAAGCGAGGGCATCAACCCGATGGCTTCGTGCATGCCGATCCTCTTTCAGATGCCGGTGTTTATGGCGCTTTTTTGGGTGCTTAACTCTTTACGGACAAGCCCGCTCGGCTATTGGCTGGAGACCAACCCGGAGCTGGTGGAATCCCTGCGGGATGGCGAGCTTTTCGGCGCGCACCTGTCAAATACCCTCATCCCAATTCCGGCGGAAGGCTGGGGTGCCACGCAGACCTTGGCCACCATAATGATCACTTTGATGGTGGCGTGTTTGTTCACCACGCAGCTGCAGGTAATGCGTAAGAACATGCCCCCGGCCGCCCAGACCGGCCCGATGGCCCAACAGCAGAAAATCATGCTGTTCATGTTCCCGGTGATGTATGCCTTCGGTGGCGCGAACATTCCGATCGGCGTGTTGGTTTATTGGCTCACCACAAACTTGTGGACTCTGGTGCAGCAATCCATCTTGGTACACAACAACCCCTCTCCTGGTACTCCCGCCTTCCTTGATTGGGAAGACCGGATGCGGGCCAAAGGTCTCGACCCCGACGCAATCGTTGAAGAGCGGCGTGCCAAGATGCGCAAGAAAGTCAAGGAGAAAAAGAATAAAAAGCCCGTGCCTGAGGCACCGCAAATCACCACCACGCCTGGGACGAAGAAAGTCGTCCCAACCAGGGGCAAGGGCGGCAGTGGACAGCCAGGCGCCCCTCGCCCGGCAACACCCGCTAAAGACGCTGACGGAAACCCGATTCCACCTCCGGGCCGGCAACAGCGCAGAAAGACTTCCAGGGCTAAGAGAAAGTCCTAAAAGGAGAAAACAATGAGTAGCGAGCAAGAAGAAGTGGTTATCGACGAAGCGCTAGCTGATGCCGATCCGGACAGCCTCGAAGCGGTAATCACCGGGGAAGCCGAGTTTAGCGAGTCGGCCAGCCGCGAATCCGCCTTGGAAAACGAGGGCGAGATTTCCGCAGACTACCTCGAGGAGTTGCTTGATATTGCCGACCTAGACGGCGATATCGACACTTACGTCGAAGGTGGACGGGCACATGTCAGCATTCTGACAGATTCCAGCGTTTTGATAGGCCCTAACAGCGAGGTGCTCGAGGCCCTTCAGGAACTCTGCCGGCTAGTTGTCATGACTGAAACCGGTCGCCGTTCCCGCCTGATGCTCGATATCGGCGGCTACCGCGAAAAGCGCCGCAAAGAACTCCAAGATCTAGCCCAAGACGCGATCACTGAGGCTAAAGCCACCGGTGAGCAGATTCCCTTGCCGGCGATGAACCCCTTCGAGCGCAAGATTGTGCATGACGCCGTAGCCGCTTCCGGTTTGCGCAGTGAATCCGAAGGCGTCGAACCACAGCGCCACGTGGTGATTCACCCGGTTATGGGCGTGGAAGAGGACAAGGACGATACTGGCGGCGAAGTGTCCTCCACGGCTTTGGAGGAAGCTGGCGGGGAATCGACCCAAGCTATTGAGGCAGCCGAGTAGCTTTACCACACTACGTTTGATAGGTATCTGGTGGGCACTGAACTTATAGCGGAACTCTTCGGCGATGCCCAGCCAGCAATTGAGCGTTATGCGCGGAT
>JAITSW010000219.1 GCA_031287505.1 Propionibacteriaceae bacterium | reverse complement strand
CCATATGCCTGCGCGATGCCATATTGGGAGGCAAAGGCGTTAGCCCGCTCAAGCGAGCTTGAGCCAATGGCGGCCAATTCCCCACCTTGAGAATGCTCGAAGTCTGCTGCCATTAATGTCCCGACGTGGCCAGCGCCGGCGATGCCCCAACGGATAGTCATTTCAATCTCCTTGTTAGTTGTTTCAGCGTTTATGTCATCAGTTTGACACTTTCTTGACAGATGTGTCAAAGATGAATCATGAGTCTTCATCCTTTGCGATGAAAGGATTGATTTCGCCCCAACTCGCCCAACATCAAGCGCAAACCAACGCAAATAATCCTCTTGACACCTACGAAATTGCTCGCTACTCTTTCACCTAGGTGATAAATGGATCAGAAAAACATGATAATTTTGCACTTCAAGATGATAGATTTACCCGATTCACGCAGATGTGATCGAGTGGGCTAGATCATCGCAAAAACTCAACAATCACTATTCGAACGTAGGACACAATCCAAAAGGAGCACAACGACGTGAGTGAGACAGCTAAAACGGGTACCGGGATACCCAGGTTCTGGCAAAACTGGGGCAAGTACTTCGGCACCGGAGCTTCATATATGGTGCCGGTCGTCATCATCGGCGGCTTGGGAACCGGCTTAGCACAGGTCTTCGGCGCAAGCTATGCAGACCCGGAAGCAGGCAGTGAATTTGCCAAATTCCTTATGAGCCTCGGCAGCGTCGGCATGAACTTGTTCGTACCGGTTCTTGCCGCATATCTAGCCTTTTCAATTGCCGACCGGGTGGCTTTGGCCCCGGGTTTGGTTACCGGCTACTTCGCGGTACAGCTGGGAACAGGCTTCATCGGCGCGATGATTGCCGGTTTCTTGGCGGGCTATATTTCGCGAGTGGCAATCCGGAAGGTCAAGCTACCAGATTCGCTGACGCCGGCTTGGCAGTTAATTGTGCCGTTCCTTGTGACATTGGCAATTGGGGCTGCTTTTCAGTGGGTTATCGGCCCGCCGATCACCGCGCTGTCTGATGGCCTCACCGGATGGTTGACCGCGCTCTCCGCAGGCGGGGCTTCTGCCGTCGTGCTTGGCATTATCCTTGGCGCGCTTACCGGAGTCGACGCCGGCGGGCCATTTAACAAGGTGGCCTTTATGTTTGGTTTGGCCGGTCTTGGCTCCGGCGTGTTTGAGCCCATGGCAATGGTCATGTCGGCTGCTCCAGTGCCGTCCATCGGTTTGGGTATCGCGGCTTTGGTGGGTGCCAAGTATTTCACTGAGGACGAACGCGAATTCTCCGGGGGCGCATTGACGCTGGGTCTCGTGGTCGGTTTCTCCGAAGGCGCTATTCCTTTCTTGGTCAATGATCTTATTCGCGTGGCGATAGCGGCGGCTACCGGCGGCGCGGTTGCTTCTGCGCTAGCGGGCGCGTTTAGTTTGTCGGTGCCAGCTCCAGGAGCTGCGATTATCGGAACGCTGCTGTTCTCCAACCCGCTCCTCTATTGGGTGTGCGTGCTGAGCGGCGCTGCTGTTTGCGCAGCCTTGGTCATCATTCTCAAGCGTTTTGTTCGCTTCGGCGCTAAGGGCGCGTTGGCATGAGCGTCAAGAAGATAGTGGCCGCTACCGGCTGCATTATGGGTATGGCCCACTCGCGGATGGCAGCGGCCTCGCTGAAGAAGGCGGCGGCAAAAGAGGGAATCGAACTCCTTGTCGAGATTCATGATTGCACTGGAGTGGTCGATCGGCTCACCGAGGAGCAAATCGCTGAGGCAGACGCGATTATCTGGGCGGTGGAAGTGTCCATCCAAGGTGCCGAGCGCTTTGACGGATACCAGATACTCCGGGCAGTTCCGAAGGACGCTATTAGAAACCCCCTCGATCTGATCACCCGGGCGCTGGCTATGGCGCAGGCCGCCGAGTAAGGCAAAAGCCGTAGCACGGGTAAACACAAACACATATACGCGACATATACGCAGAAAGAAGAAAATGGCACGGAAAATCAAGATAACAGCTGGACTCAGCGCGGCTGATTTCGGCAAGTTGGGCGAAGAGGTGGCGGCAGTTACCGCGGCCGGAGCAGATTACATTCATATGGATTCCCAAGGGTTGACAGATCACTTGGCTGAATATGCCTTGATCGGCGGCCCCAAGCAGGTAGCCGACATTAGGAAATACACCAATATCCCGATCGAAGTCCATGCGAACGTCGAAGGGGTAAATGGTCTGCTGATTGATGCTTGGGCGGATGCCGGCGCAAATCTGATCATGCTCCCGATGGAGCATTACTTCGGACACAAGCTGCCGTTCTTGATCCAGCGCATGAAGGCCAAGGGATGCAAAGTTGGCCTCACCGTTAGCCCGGGAGCACCGCTCGATTTGGTGTACGAGGCTATTGAGTGGGCAGATCGCCTGATCATTTACACTCGCGAAATCGTTGGCACCAAGGGTATTCGGCCGCGTTCTGTGGACACCGTTCGCCGGGCTCGCCTACTCCTTGACGAGGTTGGCTCTCCCGCAGAGTTGGCTTGCGATGGCGGTCTCACCCTTGACAACTTCGGCCCGCTTATCGAGGCCGGAGCCGATGTCTTGGAGTTTAGCCGAACCATCTTCAATGACCCGCGGGGGATCAAGCCGGCTGTTGACGACATCAGAGCCGAAATTGCAAGAGTCGTCGGAAACTAACGCGTTTACAAACAATAAAGAAAGAAAAGGAAAATGAAGAAAACACTGACAGTTGACACAACTAAAGAACATCAGCTAATCGACATCACTGACGAGGTGCTAGCCGCCGTTGCAGATGCCCAGGGTGACACTTTCGCCCACGTCTACACCCCGCATACCACGGCCAGCATCTTGATAAATGAGAACGAAGAACGCCTCATCGCCGACTGCGAGCGTGTGATTGGCGTACTGCTAGAGGCGGCTCGTCCGTTCAAGCATGATGGCCGTGATGGTCCCAATGGCGAAGGCCACGCTTTCTCTTGGCTGCATGGCTGTGAAAAACTCATCCCGATTGACGATGGAAAGCTCCAGCTTGGCCATCTGCAACGCATCTACTTTGTGGAAACGTCCGGGCCGCGTCATCGCACGGTCGAAGTACGGGTGTTGGGTCAGTGAGTTCCTGGAAGCCCGAGACGATTGTCCGCAAGACACTCACCTTCCAGACGAAGGAAGGTGAGTGGGACATCGTCGACATCACAGATTGGGTCTTGGAGTCGGTCGCTATTACCGACGGTCTCGCACTCGTCCACACTCCGCACACCTCATCCTGCATTTTGGTGGGGGAGAACGAGGAAAGACTGCTCGGCGATTATGTAAATGTGGGTTCTTCGAT
>JAITSW010000137.1 GCA_031287505.1 Propionibacteriaceae bacterium | reverse complement strand
CAGAGCCTGAGGCTGCGCACATCCGAAGGCAATAACAGAACTAAGGGGTGGTTCGACTCTGAAGAATGAGAGTCGAACCACCCCTTCAATATGACGGGCTACTTCACTTTCGCCGTCTTGATTGCCGACCAGCCACCGTAGTAGTTGACCTTGGCGACGGTCTTATAAGCGCGAACCCGGAACTCATACGACTTCTTCTTCTTCAAACTCTTCACAGCTAAAGACTTCGCAGACGCTTTCGTGGTCTTAACCTTCCAAGCTGAAGCACCCTTCAACCGATAGGCAACCTGATACTTTGTAATCTTCTGTTTCGCATTTGCCTTCGTCCACGAAACAGTTGCCTTCTTCTTACCAGCAGCCGCCTTAGAAATCTTCACCGTCTGCGGGACAACCTGAGAGGCAACCCTCACAGACCCGGCAAAACCAGCCTTGCCAGTGACCGTAACCGTGTACTTGCCAATATTCGTCCCACAACCAGACACCGAATACCCGCTAGCCGGAACGACCGAAGAACCGGCCTTCACACTCACCTTCGGGCAAACAGCCTTACCAGACCAAACCGCCGGAGAAACAGCAGCCGACGTAATCCTGGGCATAAGAGCCGGATCAACAAGCTTTGCCACTTGTCCCGTCTGGAAAGCGTCACCGAAACTACCCCCAAGAACAATTCCGCCACCCGGAGCCAAGGCAACGGCACCGATGTACTCATTGCCCCTCAGCGTGAGTTCATATGCTTTAGCCCACTTCATGGTGCCATCGGAACCGCGTTTACCCACCTGGGTGCCAGGACCAGCAGTCACGATTGAACCATCCGCCGCAACGGCAACGGAAACTAAACTGCTGTCATCAGAGGTGACACTCTTGAGCCAAGCCTGTGAGCCATTCGAACCATACTTCGCCACAAAATTGGTACTAGGAGTAGCTCCGGTAACAACTACTGAACCATCCGCCGCAACAGCAACAGCAGCTAAAATGGCATCAGCCGAATCGATACTCTTGATCCATTTCTGAGACCCGTCTGCGCCAAGCTTCACAACTTTTGACACACCGTCCAATTGTCCGATAGCAACTATCGAAGCGTCGGAAGCCAAGGCAACGGACTCCCAACGGCCATTAAGTCCGTTATTTGAATCACTGTATCCAGTCTTTCTCCACGCCTGAGAGCCATTAGCGCCAAATTTCACGACCGCAGACTTCCCATCAAACTTCCCAACGGCGACCCCTGAGCCATCAGCTTTCACAGCGACTGAACTCAACACGTCATATGAAGAAACGAATCCGTAATTGTTGAGCCACTTCTGTGAGCCGTCAGCTCCAAACTTCGCAACAAAAGACACTTGCTCCCAGTCTGCGGCCAGACCTGGAGTCTGACCATGATAAGTTCCGACAACAACTGCCGAACCATCTGCCGTAGAGGCAACAGAACTGAAATATGCTCCAAATCCTGCTTACGGATAAGTCTTGTTCCACTTCAGGGAGCCGTCAGCTCCAAACTTCACGAGCCAAGCCTTATCGCCAGAAAGCCCAGCCGCATATATCGACCCATCTGAAGCAACGGCAACCGACTTCACTTCGCTTGGATTGGCTGCATCCTTTGGAAGAGCCTTGACCCATTGCACGCTCGCTGCCGGATCAGCGGCCGAAGCCCCTGTCTGCGCCACCAACGACCCGCTAACAAGACCCACTACCAAGGTCAATGAGGCGAGCAAACCAGCCCACCACCTTCTAGAAAAACGATCAGCCATATTGGCCCCCTATCAACAAACAACGACGACTGCCGCTGACAGGCTAACAAGTTGCGTCCACCACTCCCCGCAGCTTTTCCCGAAAGACGGAAAAATGGGCAAAACGCCCACTCCTAGCGAAAAACGCGGCGCGGCAAAGCACCGCAATTGTCGGCTATTCGCTATTCGCCTGAAACCACTTGCCCGTCTTGAATCCGGTGAATAGCCGTACAGCAAGTGGCAACCAGCTCTTGGTCGTGGGTGATCACAATGACCGTCACGCCAGTTCTCGACAGCGACCGCAAGGCATCCGCCACTTGGTGCATATGCCGCAGGTCTAGGCCGCTAGTGGGCTCGTCTAAAACAACTATTGGACGCTCAGAGGCCAAGGCGGCCGCGATGGCAACCCGCTGTTTTTCGCCACCCGAAAGCGCCATTGGGTGGCTTTTGGCCAGCTCTGCCAAATCGAGGGAGGCCAAGATTGCCCGCGCTCGATCCCTGTCCTCTTTTTTCATCGAAAGCAACACCTCTTCTTCGACAGATTCGGTGAAAAGCTGATGCGAGACGTTCTGGGTAACGAGATAGACCTGCGAGCGCCGCGCCCGGGCGCTGAGCTTTCGTCCGCCAAAAGTCACCAAGCCCTTGGCTTTCGGCTCAAGACCGGCCAAGAACCTAGCCAGGGTGGTCTTCCCAGAGCCATTCTCCCCGACGAGTCCGGTAATGGCACCCTTGGCGAAAGCAATATGGTCGACGTTCAAGATCTTCCCAACCTGCGGATAGACACAGGTCACGTTGGAAAACGACACCCCGTCATCGCCTGTCGGTAACGCCTCGGGGAGCAGGAGCGACCAGGGCGTGGGCGTTCGCAAACCCAGGTCTTGGAGTTCTTCAAAGGAGAGGCCGCAAAGCTGGGCCGGTGTGAACTCACATTCGATTCGACCGCCTCGCAAGTAGCAGAATCTATCGGCGATATCGACCAGGTATTCCAGATTGTGTTCGGCGATAACGACGGATTTCCCCTGTGCCTTCCAAGACCTAATGAGTTCGCCAAGATCTTTGGTGGCTTTAACGTCTAGATTGGAAGAGGGTTCATCCAAAACCACCACCTGCGGGTCTGGCATGTACACCGACCCGCAGGCCAGTGCCTGCTTTTCACCGCCGGAGAGCGCGAAGATGCCGCGTTCACGCAACCCTTCCAGCCCCAAAGCCAAGATTACGCCCTCAAGACGAGACACAATGAGCTCTTCGGGCATGCCCAGATTCTCACAGGCGAACACCAGTTCGCTTAAAACGTCGGTGGTGAAGAACTGGGCCTTCGGATTTTGGAACACCGAGCCAACCACAGCGGCCGTCTTTTCCAGAGCGTCTT
This sequence comes from Propionibacteriaceae bacterium, assembly GCA_031287505.1. Taxonomy (GTDB): domain Bacteria; phylum Actinomycetota; class Actinomycetes; order Propionibacteriales; family Propionibacteriaceae; genus Propionicimonas. The sequence goes on along the minus strand of JAITSW010000137.1, from coordinate 3,347 downwards.
TAACCGGGTCGAGGCCGCACACTGAGATTTCCCCAGCCAGCGAACCGGAATAGAAGTGTGGGACGAGGCCGTTTACCACCCGGGTGATGGTGGTCTTGCCACATCCGGACGACCCGCACAAAACCACAACCTCACCGGGGTCAACACTCAAATTGACGTCGTCAAGGGCAAATGCGCCAGGCGTAACCGCATACGAAAAACTCACCGAATTCAAGTTCACCGCAGCCATCAAAGCACCAGCCAAATCCCCAAAATGCCCAGGCAACAGGCAATCAGAATCCAATCAGGCAAACGCAGTCGGATACGGGTTAGCGAAATGCGCTGCCCCGGATTACCCAAAGCCCGCGTTAGCGCGGCTGCCGTCAACTCATCCCCCATGTTTACCGCGCAGATCATCAGCGGCACGACCCGATAGGTAAAAAAAGCACCGGGTTTTCCACCGCCCCAAAAAACCCCGCGCATCCGCATTGACTCTTGAATCGCGGCGGCTTCCAAAGCCAGGGTTGGGATGAACCGCAGCACGACAGCAGTGGGAAGAGCCACAGCCCGCGGTAGGCGCACCTTGGCCAATGCCGCCATGAACTCTCCGAGCGTGGTGGTGGAAAGCAGATAGATTCCAGTCAGCATCCCGGGGACGAACCTGGCAGCTAAATTGGCGCACCCTGCCAAAGTGAGCTCGACGAACCCATCCATCTGCCCCAACCAAAACATCTCCATCACCAAAGCCAGCGTCGTCGCCCCCCCGCAGATCAGTGCCAAAACGAAGCGTCGTTCGATAACGAGCAGCAGCAGCGGGATGATCGAAATAGCGCCCCGCACCCAGATATCGCCACCGGAAAAACCCGCGCCCAAGCAGATGGCATTGACGCAAAGCAGTATTACCAGCTTCGTCCGTGGGTCTATTTGCAGATGCGGGCGTCCGCCATAAGCAAGGGCATTGGCAAGGCGCAACTCAGGCTATTCCAGCCCGCTCGAAGTGCTTTTTGAGCAACACCCGTCCAACATAAGCCCCGATGGCCGAACCCACGACAATCATCAGAATCATTACCAAGAACATCCAAGGCGGGGTGAGATCGGCAACCTGCTGCACCCAAGCCTGATCATGGCGCGTGCCGATGCGCTCCAAAACAGTTTGGCGGGTGAAGAAAAGCGGAACCACCATGCCGATGAGCAGCTCGGAAAAGACCGCATAGCCAGCGACGATACCCCACCAAGACTTGTAGCCGCCCCTTGCGGCAATCCAATCGCCCAATGGCGCCAACACCACGGCCAAAACCAGGCCGGCCCAGTGTTGCCCGGTCAGAATTAGCAGCAGGCCGGTCACAATTCCCATAATGGCGATCTGCCCAAAGACCCGAACCCGTGTCAAAAAGAGAATGAACGGGATGCCGCAGATTATCGGTATGTAAAGTGGTCCGAGTACCTGAAGGATGGGAATCAGGGCTCCCAGCTGTCCGCAAACCGCCATCGTCACGAAGTAGATAGCAGTGAAAATCCCGGTGGCGATAAGGTCTTTTGTCTGTAGCTTTTTTGACTCCACCCCATAACGATACCGGGTAACCAGCGCAACCTGCCGCCGCCCCACTCGGTGTGACTTTTCAGGTGCTAGCGCTACGCCCTTCAACCCTTCCCTGACCTCATCAACCCACGCCCGCGGCATGATTTGAGTTCGATCTGCGTCGGTGTGCTAGCGCTACGCCCTTCAACACCTTCCTTGACCTCATCAACCCATGCCTGCGGCATGATTTGAGTTCGATCTGCGTCGGTGTAGCATAAGTTCTATACTTTTACTCAAACATAGCAAAAGTTGGAATTTCGAGCTTTTACCCAGCTCAAGAGTCTTGGAGGAACAATGACCGCCCCTTTATTATCCGCCAAGGATCTGTATAGCAAAGTTGCGCATGTTATCCCCCAGGTCGAATGGGCCACCATGGCTGACGATATCGAAGCTATCATCAGGCTCAAAGCCGAGCGCAACGCGGTTATCCTAGCCCACAACTACATGGCGCCCGAGATCTTCCACGGCGTCTCCGACATAACCGGCGACTCGCTGGCGTTGGCCCGTAAAGCCGCCGAGGTCGAAGCAGACGTGATCGTGCTCGCGGGCGTCCACTTCATGGCTGAGACCGCAAAACTCCTAAACCCTTCCAAAATGGTCTTGATTCCAGATCTGTTAGCAGGTTGCTCGTTGGCGGAATCCATCACCGCCGAAGACGTTCGGGCCTTGCGTGCGGCACACCCCGGGGTTCCGGTGGTTACCTATGTGAATACCTCTGTTGCCGTGAAAGCCGAATCCGATATCTGTTGCACTTCCGGCAATGCCGAGAGGGTCGTCAAGTCTTTGGGTGTGGACGAAGTCATCCTGATTCCAGATCAGTATTTGGCTGCGAATATTTCCAATCGCACCTCGGTGAAAGCCATCACCCACCCCGGTGCCTGCGAAGTCCACGAACGCTTTACCCCTGCCGATATTCGCGCCATCCGCGAAGACTATGAAGATGCGACGGTTATAGTCCACCCAGAGTGCCCGCCAGACGTCGTGGCCGAGGCTGATTACGCTGGTTCTACAGCTGACATGGTGAACTATGTGGCCAAGAACCACCCCAAAGACGTGGCGCTGATCACCGAATGCTCGATGAGTGACAATGTGGCGCAACTCTTCCCAGATGTGCATTTCATTCGTCCGTGCAATCTGTGTCCGCATATGAAGCGCAATACCTTGGCGACTATCCGCCGCTGCCTTGAAACTATGGCTTTCGAAGTAACTATCGACCCGGCTATCGCCCAAAGGGCTCGGCTGGCGGTCGACAAAATGCTGAGCGTCTGAGCGACCCGAACATGAACGGCCCTATTAGAACCATTGAGGTTGGCTGCCCGGTAATTATCGGTGCCGGGTTGGCGGGCTTGACCGCTGCCGTTGAGCTCTCCCCGACTCCCTGCCTGGTGTTGAGCTCTGGGATCATCGGCGATAACTCTTCCACCGCGTGGGCGCAAGGTGGAATTGCCTCGGCTGTCGGCTCCGACGACGATCCAGAACTCCACGCGCAAGACACCCTCACCGCCGGTGCCGGCTTATGCGAGCCAGAGGTTGTGCGGGCGATCACTTCCGAAGGGCCGTCCGCTATCGAATGGCTGGCCGGCATCGGAGCTAGATTTGACCGGCACCGCGATGGCACCCTTGCCCTGGGGCTAGAGGGAGCCCATAGCCGTAATCGCATCGTCCACGCGATGGGTGACGAGACCGGTGCCGAGTTGCTCCGGGCCGTCGCCCTCAAAGCCCGCCGGCTGCCATCGGTGAATCTGTGGGAACGCTGCAGGGCAGTGGATGTCTATACCGACGATAGCGC
>JAITSW010000136.1 GCA_031287505.1 Propionibacteriaceae bacterium | reverse complement strand
ACCGGGCCCAGCATCGTCCCGGGGAACTCTCCGGCGGCCAGCAACAGCGCGTGGCCGTGGCTAGGGCCTTGGTTACCGATCCCGCCTTGATTTTGGCAGACGAGCCCACCGGGGCTCTGGATTCGGTATCCACTGACGAGTTGTTGGATCTCTTCGACGAACTCCACGAAATCGGCCGCACCCTCGTCGTCATCACCCATGAGGCCGATGTGGCTGCCCGTGCCCAGCACACTGTCCGCCTGAAAGACGGCCGTATTCAACAGGGAGCTCATTTCTAATGTTGGGTCAGACTTTTAGGACGGCCTTTGAGGCCTTGAATGCCAGGCGCATGCGTTCTGCGCTTACCCTTTTGGGCATTCTCATCGGTATCGCAGCCGTGATGCTCACCGTCGGTCTGGGGCAAGGTGCGTCCGCGCAAATCACCGCTCAAATCAATTCGCTGGGCTCAAATATGCTCATTGTAACTCCGGGGGGTAACGCGGGCGGAGGCGGAGGCGGCATGGTCGCCTTCCGCGGTGGCATGTCTGCCGACAAACTCTCCCTTGCGGACGCGCAGGCTCTTGCCCAGGAGGGCGTTGCCCCAGATGTGGCGGCTATCGCCCCGGTGGCGACGGCCTACGGCAATCTGCGCAGCCCGACGACGACCTGGCAGAGCCAACTTGTGGGCACCGTCCCCGACTGGGCTAAAGTCCGGGCCCGCGAACTGTCCTCTGGGCGTTTCTTCACCGATTCCGAGGTCGCCGGAGGCGAAAGCGTCGTCGTGTTGGGAACCGAGACTGCCACGCAGCTTTTCGCCGACGCGGCCTTGGCTGTGGGTAAGACGATTCAGATAGACGGGCAGATATTCACCGTTATCGGTGTTCTTGACTCAACCGGATACCAAATGTCTTCAAATGAGGACGACACCGTGCTGCTTCCGATCACCACTTATTCAGATCGTTTCGCTTCCGGCAGCACCGATGTTAACACGATTTATCTCGAAGCGGCGAGCGGCGAGCGGCTCTCGGCGGCACAGCAGCAGGTAAACAAGGCTTTGCTGACGCTGCACCGACTCAGCCCCGAAAACGCCGATTTCTCGGTGACCACGCAGGCATCGTTGGTGAGCACAATGGAATCCGTCGTCGGCATCCTGACGGCCGTGCTGGGGGGGATTGCCGCTATTTCGCTGCTGGTAGGCGGCATTGGCGTGATGAATATCATGTTGGTCTCGGTGAGCGAACGCGTCCATGAAATTGGTTTGCGCAAGGCGCTGGGGGCGACACCGTCCACGATTCGGCAGCAATTCCTGGTAGAAGCCGCCGTGCTTGGATTCGTTGGCGGACTACTCGGCGTCTTGTTGGGCGTGGGCGGTTCTGCCCTCGTCGCACCGCTGATAGGCGTGCCTGCGGTGCTGTCTATCCCGGCAACCGCCATAGCGCTGGCAGTTTCCTTCGCCATCGGTTTGATTGCCGGTGTTTATCCGGCCGGCAGAGCCGCAAAGATGGCTCCGATTGACGCATTGAGGAATGAGTGATGAGAAAGAACAGGCGACTTACACTGGGTGTTCTCTTTTGCTTGACGCTGAGCCAAATTGTGTGGCCGGCGGCAACCGCGCAGGCTCAGGCTGCCGACAGGGAATATATCTTGGGGACGGCCCAAACCCGTGATCTCACGTCCGAGTATTCGGCCACTGGAACGGTTGAACGCGAGGGCGTGGTCGAGTCCGCTTTCGCCACCCCCGCCATGGTCAAGAGCGTCAAGGTAAAGGTTGGCGACAAGGTTGCCAAGGGCGATGTCCTGGCGACTCAAGACTCTGGCGGGCTAGAGCAGAAGAAGCTTCAGGCACAGGCGGCGTTGGCGCAGGCGCAAGCCCAGTTGTACTCGGCGGAGCACCCGGCGGCTATAAGCATGCCGTCTTCTTCTTCGTCTTCTTCATCTTCTGGCTCCAGGGTGCCCGCTGTTCCCAGCACCCCGAGCGGAACGACTGTCTCTTCGGCGCTGATGAAGACGCTGCTGGAAGGCTTGGCAAAACTAGAGGCAGCCGGCAAAGCGCCTGCTACGGCTTGCGCCCCCGCTGCGGACGGCACTGTCGACGATGCCGCTTGTTCCAAAGCCGTCCAGGATTTGACCGATGCCGCAAATGCGGTGACTGCGCTGCAGAAGCAGCTCGGCGCGAAGGCAAGCGCTGAAACGCCATCCGCCAAGACGGCCAAAGCGTCGGCTAATACGTCTGCCCCCAAGGTGGTAAAGCCCAAAGTCTCTGCCGCTGCAGTGGCACGCGCCAAGGCCCAGGTACTGCGGGCGCAGCAAGATCTTGACAGCGCAAAGGCCGACCTTAAGGGTGCAACCCTGCGGGCGGCCAAAGCCGGGGTGGTGGCCAGCGTTGGGCTCACTTCCGGAACGATGTCCAATGGATCGATTCTGGTAGTCAGCGACGACAAGACGGTCAATCTGACGGTTGATGTGCCGCTCTCGTCTCGCAAGCAGATTGAGGTGGGCGGGAAAGCCAAGGTCAAACCGCTGGGTTCTGACCGCGAAATCGAAGGAGTGGTTAAAGCCATTAGCCCGCTGGCAGTCGAATCAACGTCACCGCCGGCTTACCCGGTCACTATCACCGTTTCCGATCCGGACAACCTGCTCTACTCGGGCACTCCGGCCACGGTGACGCTGCCGCTAGCGCAGGCCAAAGCCGCGGTGGCGGTGCCGGTCTCCGCCTTCACGCCGATAGACAGCACCGTTGGCACGGTGGAGGTAATAGGGCTTGACGGCACCCAGGTCGAGATCGACGTGGCTTACGGCATCGCTTCCAACGGCTGGGTGGAGATCAAGGACGGAATCAATCCGGGCGACCAGGTGGTGCTAGCCGATCCGAGCCTGCCGCTGGCCACCGGGTAGCCCGTCGCCCGGCTCTAGGAGAATGTGTGGTTCCCAGTCGAACCACGCGGAGATGTCGGTGTGGATGCCGCTGGCGCGTACCAAGAAGGCGGCGGTGGCATCCGTCCAAGACAAATCGGCTACCGCCAAGCGGCAAAGGGTCTCCGGGCTCATTTCCACCACATTGGGGGGAGTGCCGCGGGTATGATCTCCGCGCCCGCCCAGGCCGGCCTGCACGGCGGCAAAGGGTGGGACGCGAATCTCTAGGGAGCCTCCCGGATGCTGAGCCGCCAACTCGGCCAAAATGACCCGGCAAACGGCGGCCAGGCCGGGGCGCCCAACGTCGGTGCCTTGCGCAACGCTGTTCGCGTTCAAGAGGGCTTCGCGCAGTTGCCCGGGTGTCGGACGGGTGTTTTTCACCCGATAAGCTTCCCACATCCTGGGGCTTCCCCGGCGTGGTCGCGGAGAGGTTTTGGGCGATCGTAAGCTTCCCACATCCTGGGGGCTTCCCACCTGCCCCGGAGCCAACGGCTGGATCGTCCGAAGCTTCCCGCATATCGGGGCGGGCTTCCCATATCCAGCTCTGGTTAGGCGGGTGGCGGGCCATGCCATTAGCATCGTTTGCGTGGCACGCATCGAATCGTTGGCCGGACGCCTGGCCCGGATGGGTTTTGGAGATTCCGAACGCGTGCTGCCCATTGCCGAAACGCTGGCTGGGGCCATAGCCGAAGCGGACGCGCTCATGTTGATCGAGGATCTCGCGAAGACTCCCGACCCTGATATGGCTATTCGGCTGCTCGGACGTTTGGTGGAAGACAATCCGGCGCTGCTAGCGGAATTGATTTCCTCACCCGACTTGCGCACGAGGCTTCTTGCGGTGCTCGGGGTGAGCGTTGCCTTGGGACAGCACCTGATTTCGCATCCGTCCGATTTGCAGGTGCTACGTGGGGATATTTCCGCTCGAAGCGATGGGGAACTGGCTCAGGAGTTGCGTCAGGCCGTCGGGGCGATCAGTGCTGACGCTGCGGTAAGCGACAGGTCAGCCTGCGATGCGCTGCGGCTAGCCTACTATCGAGCCCTGTTGCGCATAGCCGCACGAGATCTCGGCGGATCCAAGCCCGCCGGCGCCGTGCCTGAAATCGCGGCCGAGCTTTCTGACTTGGCAGATGCCACGGTAGCGGCCGCCTTGATACTTGCCCGCGGGGAAGTGCGAGGATGGGAAAACTGCCGGCTTGCGGTGCTGGCCTTGGGTAAGGCCGGTGCCCAAGAGCTCAACTATGTTTCCGACGTCGACGTGGTCTTTGTGGCCCAGCCCGCTCTAGACGCGCGGGGCAACCCGGTGTGCGACAACAGCGAAGCCGTCGCGATCGGCACCAAGCTGGCTTCGGCCATCATGCGCATCACCTCGGCGCACACTAATGCGGGAACTATCTGGCCAATCGACGCGAATCTGCGCCCAGAAGGCAAGGTCGGGCCGCTAGTGCGCACCTTGGCCTCCTATGAGGCCTATTACCAAAAGTGGGCCAAAGGCTGGGAGTTCCAGGCGATGCTCAAAGCCCGCCCGATGGCTGGCGATTTTGAGTTGGGGCAGGAGTTTGCCGACATGGTCTGGCCGCTGGTTTGGCGGGTTGCCGACGACCCAAACTTCGTCGTCGAAACTCAGGCTATGCGCAGACGGGTGGTTTCGCTGCTGCCACCCGCAGAGGCAGATTACGAAATCAAGCTTGGCGCCGGTGGTTTGCGCGATGTGGAATTCACCGTCCAACTGCTGCAATTGGTGCATGGGCGGGCCGACGAACGTCTGCGCATTAGGGGGACGTTCCCGGCTCTCGAGGCTCTTGTGGCCCATGGTTATATTGGACGCAAAGACGGCATGGAGCTGCGCAAGGCGTATG
>JAITSW010000134.1 GCA_031287505.1 Propionibacteriaceae bacterium | reverse complement strand
CATGACGACATAGCTGCCGCGGTGGCGGCAGATCTGGCCTTTCATGATGGGGTGTTGCAGGCATCCGCGAATCCATTTGTCCCGGTGCTCTTCTCGCAGTTGCGACAAGTTCTAAAGGTGACTAGAAGCCAGACTTCGTCCAAACAGGATATCCGCCGTCGAGCCTTGAACCATCATAAACTCATTCGCGACGCCATAGCCGCACATGACGAAGCAGCCGCCCGCGAAGCCATGAACGCCCACCTTGACCAGACTTGGGACGATTTCACCCACTACTTTCGCTCTTCGGGTCTGACCGATCTGCCGAAATCCCCAGCCGCTTCTAACAAATAGGAACAAATATGCCCGTCAACACTTTTCCAACCGAACGAACTGCAATACTCACCGGCGCCGCTTCTCCGCGCGGCATCGGCATTGCAACCGCAGCACAGCTAGCCCGGGAAGGCTGGTCTATTGCGATCATCGATCTCGACGATACCGCTGCCAAGGCTGCCGCAGCTCAAATCGGCGGGCAATACGGTGTGGCTGCTTATGGGATCGGCGCAGACGTTACCGATGAGAATGCCGTTGACGTGGCAATAACAGCGATTGAGGCGGCGCTCCCTCCGACGGTTGCCCTGGTGAACTTGGCTGGGATCAGTTCACCCACAGATTTCATGGAAGAGACTGTTGCAGGCTGGGAGCGAGTCTTCAAGGTCAATGTCACCGGCACCTTCATCGTCATCCAGCGGGTGTTGCGGGGCATGATCGAGCGTCGGCTTGGGCGGATTGTGGCTATGTCTTCGATATCTGCCCAGCGTGGCGGCGGCACCTTCTCCAAATCGGCATATAGCGCCTCCAAGGGGGCAATCATCGGGCTGATCCGCTCCGTTGCCCGCGAGATGGGACAATACGGTATCACCGCAAACTGCGTTGCGCCTGGAGCTGTCGATACCGACATCATGGGCGGCACCCTGAGTGCGGAACGCAAAGCCGCTATGTCTGAAGGCATCCTAGTCGGACGTGTGGGAGACCGCGCCGAGGTGGCGGCGCTCATTTCATACCTGGTTGGCGAGCATGCCGGATACGTAACCGCAGCGACCTATGACATCAATGGAGGTCTGCAAATATCATAAGGAGCCAAATAGACTTTGGGGTCTGCAAAGCCGGGATCTCCATTTGCAGACCCCTAAGCCATGACTGGGCCAAAGGGTAAAATTCCTTGGGACGATATGGTGCAAACTCTGCAAAGACTTGCTAGTGTTTGCAGACATGGTAAGGCTCAGTCACATTGCGAAGCTGGCACATGTGTCAGTTTCCACCGCATCGCGGGCTTTGGCCGGCCACGAATATGTTGCTAGTGAAACCCGAGATCGGGTTAGAGCGGTTGCCGCCGAACTCGGATATGAGCCCAATACCCTGGCTCGTGGTCTTCGACGGTCTCAAACGCGAATGATCGGAATGCTCTTGCCCGACACCCGGGGGAGTTCGTTCTCTTCTGAGGCTTCGCAGTTGTTGCATAAGCAATTGCAGGACTTTGGGTACGGCCTGCTGTTGTGCGCGAACCATCATGACCGCGAAGTTGAAAAGCGATACTTGCAGACGCTTCCGGGAATCGGAATCGACGGACTGTTCCATCTGCCTCTAGCCCATGGCAACGCCGAAGCCTTGATCGAGGGCAACAACCCGGTGCGGGTGATCGAGTTTCTCCGAAGCTCCGGATCGGCCAAACTCGACGGTGTTGTGCATGATGAATCTGCTGGGTCGGTGCAGGTAATTGAGCATTTCGTGCAACTAGGCCACCGGCGCTTGGGGGTTATCTTGGGGCCGAAACGATTGGGGTCAACGGGACAGCGCGCTGCGGGCGTCTTGCGGGCTTTGGATTTCGCCGGCATTGATCGTGACACCGTCCCCATGGTTCATGCGGAGCACTCCACCGATGGAGGTGGTCGGGCGCTTACCGAGCTGCTGGCCAGGCGTCCGAAGGTGACTGCCGTCTACGCCGCCGGCGCAAATCTGGCTCTGGGCGCCGCCATCGCGGCGAAGAATGCCCAGATCCGAATCCCCGATCAGCTCTCGTTGGTCGGTTTGGGGAATCCATCTTGGGGTAGGTTGATGGATCCGCCGCTGACGACGTACGCGCTGCCTATCCAAGAAATCGTTATGACAGCGGCGCTGTTGATGATGTCCCGCATTGAAGATCAGGCCTCAGCGGCGTCTGTCCCGGTGCAGATCACCATCTCCGGAAGGATGAATATCAAAGAATCCTGCGCCCCTCCGGCTGGTTAGACGCCTGAAATTGTTCGTCGCAATCGTTACCACAGAGATTCCATCCAACTAGGACTCCCGGTACGGGTAAAGCGTGGTTAGGCTCGCTTTGCAAGGCATGGTGCCAATATCTTCAAAGGGGAACAGGTCGTGGCGGCAATTGGCGAGAACAGCAAACCCGAGTACTCAGCCCGCATAGTGCAGGCGCGGGCTTATGACTATGAATGGCCAAGGCAAGCGCCGGTAGCCAACGGTCTACACACCTACGCCACCTCTGACGTCAGTGTTGTCGAAATTCGAACCGATATCGGCATCACCGGTTATGGCGTGGGTCGTCCCAGAGTCGGCGAACGAGAAATGCGCCGTGAATTCTTAAGCCGTCTGATTGGCGCGGATGCCACGATGACTGAGGCAATTTGGGAATCACTGTGGAGCCCCAAGATGTCGGGTCGCCGCGGGAATGAAACCCGGGCTCTGTCGTCTATCGACATTGCCCTGTGGGATATCAAGGCAAAGATGGCGGGGCTGCCCCTGTACCGGCTCTTGGGCGGTTATCGGCAGCGGATTCCGATCTATATCGCCGGCGGCTACTACGGAAAAGGCAAGGGGCTAAAGGAATTGCAAGCCGAGTTTGCGCAATATGCGGCCTTAGGTGCGCGGGCTGTGAAGATGAAGGTGGGTGCGGTGCCGATCCCCGAAGATCTCAAACGCATCGCGGCAGTTCGGCAAGTGATAGGGGACGACATTGAGCTGCTGATTGACGCCAACTGCGCTTATCGCTATTTCGAGGCTATTTCCCTATCGAAGCAAGCCGAAGAATATCGGGTGTACTGGTTTGAAGAGCCCGTGCAACCCGATGATTACGAGGGGTTTGCGAAGATTGCCGCCGCTACCGCTATCCCAATTGCCGCCGGCGAAAACGAATACACAAAGCATGGCTTTCGCGACTTGATCAAGACACAGGCGGTGGCGGTGTTAAATCCAGATGTACGCTACCTGGGCGGGGTCACGGAATTTATGAAAGTGGCTGCCATGGCGCAAGCCCATGGTTTGGATATCTGCCCCCACGGCGAACAGCAGGCCCATCTACACGTCTTAGCCGCCATCCCAAATGCCAGATTGCTCGAGTACTACCCGCAACAGATTGACCCCATGGCCGGCAAGTGCTTCTTGTATACCCCAGCCTTGAATGCCGACGGGTCAGTCACGGTGCCGGAAGTTCCTGGCGCTGGTTTGGACCCAGATTTCGACGCACTCGCCCCCTATCAGCTCTGAGGTATTTCATGCAATGTGCTTGCCGTCGGATTCGCCTTAAACCTGGAAAGGTTGCGCAAACGATCCCATGGGAATTTCATGCAATTTTCAGTTGACGCCTGCATATGCGGGGTTGCAGATTTGTAGCTGCCGGAATCTTCCCGGCAGCAGTGTCTGGTTACCCAATGACGATAGCCAGCCGATATTGAAATTTGGGAAAAGAGTGTTATGCCTCTCGAGATGATCAAATCAACCGCCAACCGGGTGCCCGAACCTGGGATCCGGGCGCTATTCACGTTGGATTCGCGGTGGCAGTATTGGCTAGACGTCGAAGCTGCTTTGGCTCAAGCCCAGGCGCGTGTCGGGATGATCCCCCAGGTTGTGGCTGACAAGATTTCGGCGGCAGCCCACCTCGATCTGCTTGATCGCGAGTGCATTGAGGAAACCAACCGGCGAACCGCGCACACGATCGTTCCGCTCATTTGGGAACTCTCGCGCGTGGCTGGCGAAGATGCTGGTGGATGGGTTCACTGGGGTGCGACGACTCAGAACATCGTTCAGACCGGTGACATATTGATCCTCCGCCAGGCGCATGAGCAGTTCTTGGGGTATCTCTCGCGTACCCTGGGCTTGCTTGCCCAAACAGCGCAGGAAACTGCGAGCATTCCGATTGCCGGCCGCACTCATGGCCAGCATGCGATTCCAGTGACGTTTGGCTTTAAGGTCGGAATCTGGATCGACGAATTGCTGCGTCATTTTGAACGCCTGAACTCTGCGGCTGAGCGTGCTTTGGTCACAGTTTTAGGTGGAGCAGCTGGGACGTTTGCGGCGATGGGCCCGCAAGGCCCGGACGTGCAGCGTGAGTTGGCCGCGATCCTCAACTTACGCCAAGCTACCCATCCAGCTCGCAGCATTGCCGATCATCTGGCCGAGTACGTCTCGGTTTTGGGGCTGCTTGCCGGGACTACCGAGAAGATTGGCCGCGAGGTCTATTCGCTTATGCGCACCGAATATGGCGAAGTGGAAGAGCCCATGCCGGCCGGCACAGTCGGCTCTTCGACGATGCCGCAAAAGCGCAACCCCCACATCTGCCAAGACATCATCGCGCGCTCGGCTAGTGTGCGTGCCGCCGTGCCGATGGCTCTCGAAGGTATGGTCGTCGAGCATGAGGCTGACCGTTCCAAGGACTTGTTGATGCAGGAGGCTCTAAGCACTGCCTGTATCGCTATGGGAGATGTTTTGGTGCGAGTGGTTCACATAGCAGATGAGATGAGCGTCAATTCTGCGAGAATGGCAAAGAATTTGCAGCTGACAGGTGGCCTGATCATGGCCGAGTCGGTAATGATGAAACTAGGAGAGGTTTTCGGCAGGCAGCGCGCGCACGATCTCGTCTATGACGCCACCCAGCGGGTAGCTTCGGGTGTTGGCACTTTCGCAGAGTTGCTGCAAGCGAATCCGGCTATTCGCGAACAACTTGACGCCGATGCGCTGGCGGACCTGCTTGATCCGTCCACGTATCTTGGCCATGCTCCCGAAATTGCGGTTGACGCCGCAACTCGCGCCAGAACGGCTGTTGCAAACTTCGAGGTGTCAAAGCGGGCCAAGTCATGACTGCCAAAATAGAAGCGGCGGTTCCCGAGGCTGTGGAAACGGGGCAGGCTAGCGAAAATGACGGATCTTCATCGCGGCGCATCATGGCTGAACGCATCGCGGCGGCGTTGCTGAGCGCATTTGCCGCCCTAGTGTTGTTCGCGTCAATCAACTTGGGGCTTTTCAAAGGCACCCAACCCGGACCTGGTCTCTTCCCGCTAGTTGTCTCATCGCTTCTCCTGCTTCTGGGAATTCTGTGGTTTGTCTTCTTGCCCGGGCTCCATGGCCGGCATGCCGCTGCACCCCCGGATTCGGTTTCGCCGGCCCAAACGGGCATTTCCGAACAGCCGGCTGAACTAGTTGCCCACGAGTCAGCCGTTTTCGGCACAGAACTGGTGGAAGCCGTTGGTGAAGCTGGCGGGATAGCGGAAATCGAAGAAGCTGTGGCCGAGCAAGAACCCGGTGACCTTCCCCCCATTGACAGGGAAGGGTCTTTGCGAATCGCTTTCATATTGTTTTGGTCGCTAATCCCGATTTTGCTGATGGAACGCGTCGGGTTCTTGCTGTCAATGATTCCCTATGTCTCGGTCATGATCATTGTGATTGCCCGCCGCAAGTGGTGGAAAGTCGTATTGATTACGGCTGTAGCCGTTCTCTTAGTCCAAGTCGGAACCAGTTTCATCGGTCTTGCTTTGCCAGATCCGTTCCGCATTATTTCTACGATTCGATTTTGGTGATAAGTCATGAGCGCGTTTGAAGGACTTTTGCTCGGATTCCAGAGCATCATGACCCCGGAGATTCTTCTCTTCATGGTCGTCGGGTGCGCCTTGGGCATGGTTACCGGGGTACTGCCCGGGTTTGGGCCGCCATCTGCAACGGCGTTGTTGCTCCCGATCGTCTTTTTGGTTTCCCCGACGGCGTCGATCGCCATGATCGCCTCTATCTACTACGGATCAATGTACGGCGGGACGATCACCGCGATTCTGCTCAACGTTCCTGGCGAGGCGGCTTCGGTAGCCACCGGCTTGGACGGTTATCAGATGACCAAGCGCGGACAGGGCGGAAAGGCACTTGCTATCTCGGCGATTGGCTCATTCGTCGGCGGCTTTATCGCAATGATCGGCATGGTTTTCGCGTCCAGCTTTGCGATCTTGGCCCTCAAGCTCACCTACATCGATATCTTCGCATTGGCGTTGCTGGCACTCATCGTCGTGATCGGCCTGACTGGAAAATCGATGATCAAGGGTCTGATCCCCGCCGCTTTGGGGCTTTTTGTCGGCACAGTCGGCTTGGATCACTTCTCTGGAGCCCAGCGTTTTACGTTCGGCAGCCCGGACATGGCCGGCGGCATCAGCTATATCGCCGTCATCATGGGTATTTTTGGCCTTACCGAGATTCTCACCAATTTGGGTCAAAAGCAGCTCATAAACTTTTCTGCCAACATCGGCCCCACCCGGGTGGCTTGGAAGGATATTCGCGAGTCGATTGGTTCTATGGGACGCGGCACGGTTGTGGGTTTCTTCTTTGGCCTGCTGCCAGGTTCGCCATCCGCTGCGGCAGCCTTTACCTCTTACGCCCTTGAAAAGCGTGTCTCAAAGCACCCCGAGAGGTTTGGAAAAGGCGCGATTCAAGGCGTCGTCGGCCCAGATACCGCGGCTAATGCCCTAGCGATCTCCAACTTCATCCCTTTGATGACTTTGGGAATTCCCTCGTCGTCCACGATGGCTATCATTTTCTCGGCTTTGATCGTTAACGGGCTCCAACCCGGCCCGCTGCTCTTCGACCAGCATCCAGATGTGGCATGGGGCATTATCACCAGTCTAGTTTTGGCCAACGTCATTCTCTTGATCATGGCTTTGCCGCTAGTGCGAGTCTGGGTATCGGTATTGAAGATTCCGACCGAGCTCCTCTATCCGGCAGTGCTGGGAGTTATGACGCTAGGCGCCTATGCCGTCAACAACAGCATTTTCGACGTGATCGTTATGTGGGTGGCCGGTCTGATGGGATTCATCCTCACCCGATTCGATATGCCGCTGGCACCAGCCGCGCTGACCCTAGTCTTGGGGCCGATGCTTGAAGGAAACTTCAGACGGGGTCTTTCTTTGGGCCAGCCCCTAGCCGAGACATTCTTGTCGTCCCCGGTCGCCATCGGCTGCTACACCGTCATGATCGCGGTCTTTGCATTCAAGGGGTTCGCAGTGCTGAAGAAGTTGCTCAGGGCATATAAGGGCAGAGGGGAGGCTGTGGCTGTTAGCTAATCCCGACGTCAGCCTCGCTTAAGGTTTGCGTCAGCTGTCTTCAAGACAGCCCACCCAAAAGGCTTATGCGCATCTGCGGATGCGTCACATTTCAAATCAATGAAGATTTCAAAACGGAGGAAATTAATGAAGAAGGCAAAATTAGCTGCGACTATCGTGGCAGTTGCGGCACTTGCTACCGCTTTTGGGGCATGCTCCAGTTCTGGCGGCGGTGCCACTGGGGCTCCTGCTGACGATGCTTCAGCGTGGCCAAAGAACTGTGGAACTATCCAAATCTACTTGGCAACCTCGGCAGGCGGTGCGAGTGACCTTACCTATCGGGCAATGTCTGACGAACTCAGCCAAGAACTCGGCGTCAAGGTAGAGGTTGTCAACGCTCCTGGCGGCGGTGGCAGCACGGCTCTAAATAAGACGAAGAACGCCAAGGCCGACGGATGCACGATGGATAATCCGACGATTGCCGACTCTTTGGCATATCTGATCGAGGGCTCGGCTGCTGACTGGACCAAGGAAGACTTCAAGTTGGTCGGTGCTTTTGCAAAGGGCCCGCAGGTTTTGGTGGTCAATGCCGAATCTCCTTATCAGACGCTCGATGACCTCATCAAAGCCGGTCAGGACGAAGGCCGGCTCTTGGCCGCCGCAGATATGCCCAATGGCGGCGATGCGGTAATCAATGCGCTGCTCGCGAAGGCAGCTGGTGTGAAGGTTTCCCAGGTGATTGTGGATGGTTCCCCGGAGAAGGTTCAAGCAGTATTGTCAAACCAGGTTCAGTTCGAGTGTGGTGCCTTTGCCGGCGTCCGCGCCGGAATCGAGAACAAGCAACTTCGCGCTTTGGCAGTGTGGACCGATGAGCGGCTTCCGTTCCTACCCGATGTACCCACCGGCAAGGAGCAAGGCGTTGACGTGGTGGTGGCAACCGAGCTTGGATTGGCCTTTGTTCCCGAGGTCGACGACGCGATTCGCCAGAAGATGGAAGATGCGCTCAAAGCGGTGACCGAAAAACCCGCTTTCCAAGAGAAGGCTGACACTATTGGAACGCTGGTTAGCTTCCAGACCGGTGCCGAGTTCTCCAAATCATGGGACGATCGCGCCGCCATCATCGAGAGCATCGACTTCTCCACTTTGGCTCAATAGACTGCCGATTGGCCGTTTGTGGCGCCTGGGGGATCCCCAGGCGCCACAAAACCGTTAAAACCGGGTGTTGGCGACTCGGCTCAAGCAGCCGCCGCGCGTCTGGGTGCGGGGCCGGTGGTGCTTCGCACCACTAGGCGGGTGGGTAGCGCATGCTCTCGGCTGCCTAGAACCTGTGGGTGGCCCAAGAGCATCTCCCCGGCCACTTCGCCCTTTTCGACTAGGGGTTGCCAAACCGTGGTGATTCCGGCCGCTTTAGCCGAGGGAATATCGTCAAAGCCGGTAACGGAAAGATCTTCGGGGACGCGCAAGCCCCGCAGACCCGCCGCTGCCATCACTCCTTGGGCTAGCGCATCGCAAGTGCAGATGATCGCCGTCACGTTTGGGAAGTCGCGCATTATGGCGTCTGCTCCCGCGCGTCCAGAAGCTATGTCGGAGACGACGCGTTCAGCGATATGGACTATTCCCTGGCCTTGGGTGACCCGGAGGAATTCTTCCTTGAAGCCGGCGACTCGCTCGCGTTGGACGGGATAGGTGGCTTCGGCGAGTCTGCGATCATCAACATTGCCGATATAAACCTCGTCAGAGAGCCGGTGGCACAGTATTGCGACTTCACGATGTCCGAGGGCGGCTATCAGGCGGGCAGTCTCAGCGGAGGCGGCTATTTGGTCCAAGCCCACCCAATCGGTGCCGGGAACCTCGCGTGGGCCGTCGACTATCACCACCGGAATCCGGCGCTTGAGCACAGCGGCTAGTGCCCGGTCATTGTCTGCAATGCAATAAATGATCATCGAGTCCACCGCGGCTCGGTCAATCTGGGCTATGGAGTCTTCGCGATCCATCACCAGCGGCATCAATAGGAGCGATGTCGCAGCGCGCTCACAGGCCAAAGCCACACCCTGCAAAAAGCCAGAGCTGGCTTCGTCTTGGAAGGCATAGGGGAGGGAATCGGTGGAGACCAGCCCCACTGCCGCGCTCCTACCGGTGCGCAGTTTGTGGGCCAATGGGTCTGGGCCGGAGTACCCCAGTCTTTCGGCAGTGTCAAAGACCGCTTGGAGCAACTCCTCTGATAGGTGTTCCGGACGATTGTAGGCGTTAGAAACAGTCGTGCGGGAGACACCCAATACGTCGGCTATCGATTGCAGCGTGACGCGTTGACCGCGTTTTTCCCTCAACTCTCATCCAATCCTTTGCATTCGGAATTGATCGAAAACCTTGAGAGGGGCTTTACGATCAAAGAAAGTTTACAACGCCTCGCCCACAGACATCATGCTTATTTCGGGCAAACGTGCGCCAGGGTGGCCCGTCGCCAAGAAGCACACCACGTCTGCGACATCTTCTGCCCGCAGAAAATAGTCGTCATGCGAGTAAAACTCATCATCACGGCCGCGGTTGTAGGCGAAATTCGTCTTCACAGCCGCCGGGCAGATCGCGGATACCTTGATGCCATGCGGCTGCAGCTCTCGGCGCAGGGCTCGGGAGAAACCCACCTGCGCATGCTTGGCAGCGCAGTAGACCGATTCTCTGGGGAAACCTTGGATTCCAGCTTGTGAGGCAATCTGAATGATTAGGCCTTTGCGGCGGCCAATCATGTGCGGGACGACCTGCTGCGTGAAGAGGAAGGTCGTGCGCATGGAGGTGTCCATGATTTCGTCGTAGAGCTCTTCACTCGCATTGACGAAATCGTCATAGTGCCCCACGCCGGCATTGTTCACCAAGATGTCGATCTGGCCAAAAGCCTCCAAGGTTTGCGCTGCCGCTGCTTGAGCCACTTTGGCATCTCGGGCATCTCCGGTGACGTGGATGTACTTTCCCCCCAGCCCGGCTGCTTCTCTGGCAAGGATGTCGCTGCCTTCTAGGCTGCGGCTGACACCCAGCACGGCTGCCCCTTCGGCGGCGAGGGCAAGCACGCTGGCTCTCCCGATTCCACCGGAGGAGCCGGTAATCAGAGCTACCTGGCCCGACAGTTTCGCGGTCATTTCTTCTCTTTCTAAATAATTACTGAGCGTTGGATCCGCCGTCAACGTAGAGCGTGACGCCGATCACCTGATCTGCTTCTTTAGAGGCGAGGTAGACAACTGCTGCCGCAACTTCTTCAGGATCGGTAATACGGGGGGAAACGCCGCGGCTGAGGATTGACTTCGCCACTTCTGGAATCTGCATCGCCGGAGAGGTCATATCTGTCCAGGACGCGCCCGGGGCAACCGAGTTAACTTGAATACCCTTTGGAGCCCATTCAACCGCGAGGTCGCGGGTAAGCTGAATCAGGCCGCCTTTAGTGGCGCCATAGACAGCGTGTTCGGAGTAGCCTTTTGAGCCGGCATCCGAAGTGATGTTGATGATTTTCCCGGCGCCCTTGCCGATCATGGCTGGAGCTACGGCCTGTGAGCAGAAGAAGGGGGCGCGTAGGTTCACCTCGAAGAGGCGATCCCAGGTTTCCTGCTTCACGTCTACCGAAGGCTCGGTCTGGTTGGTGCCGGCATTGTTGACGAGAATGTCTACGGTGCCCAGCTCGGCGGCCACCTTGGCGAATGCCGGGGCAATGGCCGGAACATCGCGCATATCCAACTCGACGACGACGGCTTTGCGGCCTTTGGCACGGATGAGGGTAGCAACTTCCTCGGCCTTTTCAGGGGACGTCCCCACCAGCGCTACGTGAGCGCCAGCATCAGCCAAAGCCAAAGCAATAGCCTTGCCCAAGCCCCGCGAGGCTCCAGTTACGACAGCAATTTTATCGGTTAGTTCAAACATTTCTTTCTCCTATTGTTAGTTGTTGTTGAAAGTCTTCACGGCTGCTTCGGCACAGGCCTGGTCTTCGTCAGCGCTCCCGCCGGAAATACCGATGGCGCCGACGAGTGCATCGCCGTCAAAGAGGGGAATGCCGCCGCCAGCGAAGACGAAGCGCGGATCGACATCTTGCAGGGCATACCCGCTCTGCCCAGGCTGGCTTACCTCGAACATGTCTTTACTTGGCCTGCGGAAAGCAACAGCCGAGTAGGCCTTTGCTTGAGCCAGGGCGGAGGAAGCCAATTGGGTGCCATCCATTTTGGAGAAAGCGACGAGGTTTCCTCCTGCATCTACGAAAGCAGTGCAGATAGTAATGCCAATTTCGGCAGCTTTTGCTTCGGCTGTTTGAGTCAATGCCCTAGCAGCAGCAATGGTTAATTGAGTCATTTTTATTTCCTAATTTGTTAGTTATTGCCTTATTCGGCTGCGGCGTTCTTGCCAGGCAAACATGAATACCACCAAGATGATGATTGCGCCTTGGACGATTTGCTGTGGGTTTTGCGGGACACCCATGAGCACCATGATGTTGGAGAGTACGCCCAAAATCAGTACACCGACGATGGTTTTCCAAACGCCGCCGCTACCGCCAAAGAGGCTGGTGCCGCCCACGACTACCGGAGCCATAGACATGCTCAAGGTGGCAATATTGCCAATTGACGGCTCGGCGTTGCCATACCGGTTGATGTACAAGATGGCACCTATCGCGGCGCATAGCCCACCAAACATATAGACGAAAATCAGCGTTCGGTTGACTGGAATGCCTGATGCTTTCGCCGTCCTCGGGTTGCCGCCTACGGCATAGATATAAGAGCCATATTTCATCTTCTTGGTGATAAACCAGGCGATGATCGTAACCAACGCCCAGACGATGACCACAGAGGGCACAAATCCAAAGAGTTTGTCTTCACCGAGCAGTAAGCCCACATGGTCTTTGTCGTCAATGGAGAAGCCCTTTGAGATGACGTAGGCCAACCCCATTGCGACTTGCATCATGCCCAGAGTTGCGATGAATGCCGGAACGCGGCCGTAAGACACCAATAGGCCATTCACCAGCCCAGCCAGCATTCCCACTCCAAACCCGATCAGCAAGGACGGGAAGAAACCCAACCCTTGGAAAGTCAAGGTAGTCACCGCCGCTAGGGCAGTGATCGAACCTAAAGATAGGTCAATGCCGGCTGTGAGAATAATCAATGTCTGGCCAACGGCAAGCACCCCAAGCACCGCGTTCTGGGTAAGAACATTCATAATGTTCTGCGGAGTCAAGAACGAGCCCTCAGATTTAATATTGGCAAAAACAGCCAATACCAACAGCACTAGCACCAACGCGTACTTCTGCAAGACGGCTCGCATCTTATAGGTTTGCTCTTTAGGGCCTGGCGCAGGAGTATGGACTGCGGGAGTTTCTTCCAGTAATTCAGGTGAACTGCTCATCGTTATCGAATCCTCTCTATCAGGCCGCGCAGAATTACCGCTATCCACAGCACGATGCCGATGACGCAGAATGCCCAAAACGGGTCGGCATTATTTGAATCCAAGATGTTGCGAAGCATGGTGACAAAGACCACACCTGCAACAGCGCCGGTGAACTTACCTTCTCCGCCAAACAGGCTGATACCACCCAATACGACGGCCGCAATAGTTTGCATTTCATAGCCGCTTCCAGAGGTAGGCATAGCCACACCGTTTCGCGCTAGGGCGAGCATGCCGGCCACGGCGCCGCAGACCCCGGAAATCACGTAAACCAGCACCAAAATGCGTTTGGTATTGATACCGGAGACGCGGGCAGCTTCAATGTTCCCGCCGACAGCGTAAATCTTTGTCCCGGTGCGCGTTTTAACAAGTATGTACCAAATGATCCCGGCAACGATTAGCCAGATTGCCCAGTGTGGCCAGCCGTATCCGACGGCGGTAATGGGGCTGTCAATAGCGCTGACGGATTCGCCAGCGGTAACGGTGAGTGCCAGGCCGCGGCAGACAAACATCATTGCGAAGGTGACGATAAACGGGGGGAGCGAGCCATAAGCGATGACCACTCCCGCAATCAAGCCGATGATGATTCCAGCTAGCAGTGTCGCTGCTACCGAGCCGAAGATTCCAAACGGCATGGTTAAGCCGCAAATCATCGCCATCATCGCCATATTTGCGCCTACTGAGAGGTCAATGCCTCCGGTCAGCACGACGACGAATTGCCCAATAGCCAGCACGCCGATAATTGCTGACTGTTCAACGATGTTGCCCAAGTTGTCTACTGAGATGAACAACGTGCCTTTCATGGCGAAGCCAACTATGACAAGCAAGACCAGCAAGATCCAGGCCATGTAATCAATAGCTATGTGCTTATTGGCAACTAGACGGTCGGAGAGCTTGAGTGGAGCCACTGCTTGGGTGCTCATTGTTCGCCTCCTACTTCAGTTAGGGCCTCCATGGGCGGAATGGCAAGATTTAATATCTCTTCTTGAGTGGTGAGGCGGGGATCAACTTCACCGCGGATACGTCCGACGCTCATCACTAAAATGCGGTCTGAGATAGCTAAGATTTCGGGCAATTCAGAGGAGATTACCAGCACCCCGATGCCGCGTCGTTTCAGGTCGGCAATGATGTTGTAGATTTCCTTCTTTGCGCCGACATCGATACCTACGGTTGGCTCATCCATGATGAGTAGTTTGCAATCGGTGGCTAAGCATTTAGTCAAGACAACCTTTTGCTGGTTGCCTCCAGAAAGGCCAGACACAGGGTCACGTAAATCG
Organism: Propionibacteriaceae bacterium; assembly: GCA_031287505.1. GTDB lineage: Bacteria > Actinomycetota > Actinomycetes > Propionibacteriales > Propionibacteriaceae > Propionicimonas. Next base: position 1,897 of record JAITSW010000134.1, on the reverse strand, counting down.
GGAACTTTGATTGCCATCTCGTTAGCAAGCTTGTTTACTTTTGCAAACATCGCCTTGAAAGCGATTACTCCAAACTTCGTCATTCGCTGCACTAGCGATAGCGCTCCATTATCGCGAACCGAAAGCATCGGGATGATGCCCTCGGCGCGGCGATCTTCGGGCACTAAAGCTATACCCAGCCGCACGGCCTTTGTGGCACTAGAAATATTGGTTTTTTTACCTAAGAAATAGATTTGGCCAGTATCAAAATGATCCATCCCCATGATGACTCGGGCAAGTTCCGTACGTCCGGCACCGACCAAACCAGAGATGCCTACGACTTCGCCCTCGCGGATGCTCAGTGAGATGTCATGTAAGACGCCTTTGCGGGTTACATTTTCCAAACGAATGATTTCGGCACCCTTTTCGGCATCGATATCCAAATTTTGAAAGCCCTCAATGTCGCGGCCAACCATCTGGCGGATGAGCTCTTTTTGATCAATATCTTTAACTTTAGAAGTGCTGATGTACTGGCCATCACGCAAGACCGTGACGCGATCTCCGATGTGGAAAATCTCTTCCAACCGGTGTGAGATATAGATGACGGCGATACCTTGCTCGGTAAGGCGCTTGACTACGGCAAAGAGTACTTCCAGTTCTTTCCCGCCGAGGACGGCAGATGGTTCATCCATAATTAGGATGCGACCGCCGAGGGAGAGCGCACGGGCGGTGGCAGTGAGCTGTTGCAGTGAGATTCCCAGGTCATCCACGCGGCTCGTAACTGGAAAATCCACCCCCAGAGTTTCGATGAGTTGCCTAGCCTCGGCTCGCATCCGTTGCTTGTCTAGGGCTCCGGACTTCGTTGTCGGCTCGTTCCCCAAGAAGATGTTTTCTGTGACGGTGAGTTGCTGCACCAGATTCAGATCTTGGTAAATCACTGAGATACCAGCGTCACGGCGTTCTTTAATAGTTGAGGAGGTCAAATCCTTATCCGCAACTGTGATGGTTCCAGCATCGGGAGTAACCACTCCGGTAAGAATTTTAATCAGTGTGGATTTTCCTGCGCCGTTTTCACCGACAAGGCAATGGACTTCGCCTTCACGCAAATCAAAATCAACACCGGCCAGAGCGGTAACGCCGGCATACCGCTTAGTTAGTCCGCTCGCCTGAAGTATCACAGGGGCGGTGGTGTCTGCTGCCACGGTAACCTAGCCTTCGTTTTGGAAAGAGATGGGTGGAAAGAGATGAGTTTTAGAGCTGGGTATCGGGAGCTTTCCCCCGATACCCAGCAAATAGTTACGCGTGTGACTCTTGATTAGCGGTTGGCGAACTTCGCGCCGGCAGCTTTGAGTTCTTCGTACTGTGCCTTGGCTTCAGCCAAGCCTTGATCGGTCAAATTATTGAAGCAAGCGAAAGGCTTATCTGGATTGGTGGGCACCTCTTTGCCAGCCAAGATGTCTTGGACGTAGGGGAGGATGATGGGGCCAAAGTACGGGGTGTTGGTGCAAACAGTGGCGAAGGCGCCTGCGGCAACCTGCTCGATAGCCTCAATCTGGCCGTCCTTAGAAATGATGCGGCCGACTAACTCATCGCGTCCGACATCCTGAATGGCCTTGAGCGCGCCAAGGCCCATCTCGTCATTCTGCGCCCAAACCATATCGATCTGACCCTTGCCGAAGCGGCTCAAGTAGTCTTCCATGATCTGCATGCCGGGGGCGCGCTTGTTGTCACCGTCCTGGGCATCAAGGATCTTGATGTCGGGATGGGCTTCGATAACCGACTTGAAGCCCTTGTCCATGGCGATCTGCGGAGATGAGCCCAAAACGCCGACAAGCTCGACAATATTGCCCTTGGGGGAGCCGTTAACCTTGGTCAGCAATGCCACAGCAGCTTCACCGAGCTTCACGCCCATGTCTTC
>JAITSW010000071.1 GCA_031287505.1 Propionibacteriaceae bacterium | reverse complement strand
CTAGATCGGGACGGAGGCCCAATGCCCGGCCTGCCACACGAGTTTTGGCCAGCCTGCGCAAGGTGTCTTTGGAGAGCCTGGGAGCTATCTCCACCAGCGAGAAGTTCCCGAACATTTCTATTCGGCCCAAATCTTTGCCGCGCAGATTGCCTTCGTTGGCGATCGCGCCGACGATTGCGCCTGGCTTTATGCCGTGTGCATGGCCAACGCCGATCCAGTATCGGTTGCCCGAACCGCCGGAGCCACGTCCACCAGAACGCCTGTCATTGCGGTCAAAACGACCGCCTCTCTCATCGCGATCCCACGAGCCGCGACGGTCTGAGTCGAAGTTGCGCCCATGATCGCGCCCATGTCCACCAGAATTTCTCGAGCCACGTCCATCAGAAGTTGCCGAGCCAACCAGCCGCTTGAGTTCGCTGTCTAGATCATCCTCGGCGGCAGCTGCCTTGCGTCCCTTAGCGCTTGTCGGCCCAAAATCTCCCACGGCAATCGCTGCCAAAACGGTGGCCAAATCGATGGGGTCGATCTCAGCCGAATCAAGCAGGGCCGTAACGGCCTCGCGGGCAAGATCTAGGCGACCGGCCTCCAGGCGCCCCGGTACCCTGCCCATAAGCGCGGCAACCTTATGCGCGGTAACCTGCGCCGGAGTTGGCACCGGGGACTCGATGAGCTCCTTGCGAATCGCCTTTTCAATATTGCGCAGCTTGCCGCGTTCGGAGGGCGTCACAAAGGCGAATGCCTCACCGGTGCGTCCAGCGCGCGCAGTACGCCCAACACGGTGCACATAGCTCTCGGCTTCCCGGGGAATGTCGAAGTTGACCACCAAGCCGACGCGCTCCACATCAAGTCCGCGGGCGGCCACATCAGTGGCCACTAGCACGTCGATCTGGCCGTTGCGCAAACGCTCGACAATACGCTCGCGTTCGGGCTGGGAGACGTTACCGGAGATCGTCGCGGCGTTCACACCGCGTTCGACCAAAGCCAGCCCAACCTCTTCGGCGCAAACGCGCGTATGGGTGAAAACAATAGCAGCGGCGGCATCGGAGACCGCGAGCAGGCGGGCCAGCGCCCCGATCTTGTGCTTATTTGGGACGACCGCATAACGCTGGGTGACGTTTTCGACAGTTGGAGCCTTAGGCGTCAACGACACCTGCACTGGATTGTTGAGATGTTCGATAGCCGTGCGGCGAATGCCGGCGGGCATGGTCGCGGAGAAGAGCGCCGTCTGACGATGCTGGGGAGCCTTGGCGAGGATGGTATCGACATCCTCTGCGAAACCCATGCGCAACATTTCATCAGCCTCGTCGAGAACGAGGAAACGAACAGTGCTCAGATCGAGTGTCTTGTGCTCAAGGTGATCGATAATGCGGCCAGGAGTGCCCACAACGATGTGAGAACCGGCCTGCAGCGCTTTCTTTTGCATGTAGAACGGCGCACCGCCATAGACAGCCGTGACTCGCAGATGGCCAGGCAACGTCTGTGCGAAACTCTCCAGCGCGGCGGCAACCTGCATAGCCAACTCGCGAGTGGGAGCTAAGACCAAACCTTGGGTTTCGGGGATACCGGGGTCGATGGCGGCAAGCATCGGCAGGCCAAAGGCGGCCGTTTTGCCGGTACCGGTCTGGGCGATGCCGACGATGTCACGTCCGGCCAAAAGATCGGGTATTGTGGCCGTCTGGATTTCGGTGGGGGCGGTGAAGCCGAGGTCTTCGACCATGTGCAATAGGGTGTCTGGCAGGCCTAGGTCGGCAAAGGTTGGGCCATCGTTTGCCAAGGCCGGAATACCGTTTTCAAAGGCGCGTTCCGCCTTGCGCTTCTTCTTGCGCTCTTTGGGCCGCTCTTCAGCTTCTGGCTGCTCCAATGGGTCTTCGATCCCATATTCGCCATAAAAAATGGGCTCGCCGTCGAAGGCGGGCACAACATGGTCAGCGTGACTAATAGTCGTCAAAATAAACCGTTCTTGGTTTCGCGGAGCGCGGCTTTCTTTACCAGGCTGGTAGGGGCTCTATACCGAAGAACCTCAACACAACTGGGCCAACCAATTTTGGTGGCGCTTCTACCAAGAGGCTCACGGAATACTCCGAATGGGCTCATCCAGTGTAGCCGATTACGGGATTTGATGCTTAGTCGGTAAAAGCCCGCGCGAAGCGAGGGCAAAGGGAACCCAACCCGATTCCGGTGGCTAACAAGACCAAGGCTCGAATAAGCCCACACAAACCGCGATCTTGCGCCCTGTTTTGTCGCTCGTACGAATCGGAATCGGGCTGGGAGTCTATTTCAGCGTCCGAGCCAAGCCGCAAGCTGTCTCAACGGCGATGCATCAGAGCCGACTTCAACCACCGGGCCAAAAGGTCCCCGCTTGCCAATTGGGGCATTTGGAACGCACTCACGCGCACTAGCGAGCGCCCGCTCAACTACAGCAACAGGAGGCTCGATGCCCTGTTCGGTGGCCGTGGCAAGATCCCAAGCATGTGTGAGCGTCTCATATACCCAGGAACGAGCGGCATCGCGTCCTGACATCGGGCCGGTAGGGAAACTAACCTGGCGGTCTAAGACCTTATCATCGCTCCACGTCAGCCACTCAAAATCTGCCGCCTTGGCGTAGGCATTCGCCCAGTCGCCGTCTACTTCATCAAAAGGAGCAGGGTTATCGGCCAACACTTTCCCTTGCCCGATAACCCCGAGCAGAGCCGGTAGCGACACAATGTGCTTTACCAGCGCTCGAACATCCCAATTTACGCAAGGCGTTACCAGACCAAGCTGCCCTTCCCCAACATTTTCAAGCAAGCTCTTCATGTAGGCCTCGGCAGCGCGAAGATCTACGCGGGGATCGCTA
>JAITSW010000054.1 GCA_031287505.1 Propionibacteriaceae bacterium | reverse complement strand
ATAGCCAAAGTTTCCCTTTTCATCGACGGCCGGGCCGAAGCCACTGGGCGGGTAATACGGCTGGCCATACCCGTAGGGAGGCACCTGCGCGTACGGCTGCGCCGGAGCTGGTTGTCCATATGGGCCTGGGTATTGGCCTGGTGGCGGCACCGACTGTCCATATGTGCCTGGCGGCGGCACCGAACCCGCCGGCGGAGGTGCCGCGTCATACGCTGGTGGCACCGAGGAGAATACCGGCGGAGTTGATTCAAACATGGGCGCATGGCGGGTCTCGCCCGCCGTCCCTAACTCAGACTCTGGAGTGCTCGGCTGGTCGTATTTGTCAGTTTCTGCCATTTCACGATCCTCTCGTTGGTCGTTGTCCAACTTATCAGCAAATTTGAACTCCCCGTGGATCCCGGCGAAGCCAACCCCAACCCACTTCTTTGCTGCTATCAGCCCCGAACGGAACCACATGCCCTCTGCGGGGAGGGGACGGGTTCAGAGACGAAGTGCGGAGGAGGTGAGCATTTACCTTGCCATCCCCTGCTCGCGGGGCTGTCAGCTTTGGCTGACGTCGTATTGCAGTGGACTTCTGTCATCCCGCTGGCCTGGGATTATTGTCGATAAACGTTACGCTCACCGAATTGGGCGGTTCGCAGGTTGGGATGACGTTTACAGGCAGCGTTTCAGCGTAGGGTTCAACTACTAAATTCGCTTATCCGGGAGCCACTATGGGTAATGACCTCCAAGAATCGGCAATCGACACCGAACTCGCCGCGGCTGGTACGGCGCTAGGGGCTGGCGGCTCAAAGCGCAGCATTGTTGCTTGGGCACTGTGGGATTGGGGCACGCAGCCGTACTACACGGTGATTACCACTTTCGTCTTCTCGGTGTATATCACCAGCGCGGCATTCGTCCCGCCTGGCGGCGATCCAAACGGGCCGACTCAAGCTCTCGCGCTGGCTACCGGCGTGGGCGGCGTCGTCATCGCGCTCCTTGCCCCGATCTTGGGGCAGGTAGGCGACCGCACCGGCCACACCGTCCGCAACTTGCGCCTGATGACCTGGATTATGGTCGTAGTTTCAGCCGGACTCTACTTCGTCGCCCCCAATCCGGCTTATTTGTGGGTGGGGTTGGGATTGCTGGTAGTGGGCACTATCGCGGGTGAGATCGGGTCGGTCAGCTATAACGCGCTCATTGATCGAGTTGCCACCCGGGAAAACGTTGGAAAAGTCTCCGGATTTGGCTGGGGATTGGGCTATATCGGCGGAATCTTAGTGCTGGTGCTGATTTTGGCGCTGTTCGTTATGCCAGAGGTGGCTTTATTCGGCATTACCGATGCAGATATGAGAGTCCGGGCATCGATGATTCTCTGCGGCCTTTGGACCCTGGCTTTCACTATTCCCACCTTCCTTTCCCTGCGAGACAGCAAATTGGCCTCAGCGGCGGCTCCGCTCAGCTTGGGCATTGCGGGATCCTACAAAGCCCTGTTTGCCACCATCGCCAAAGTCTGGAAAACCCAACGTCACACTGGCTACTTCCTTCTTGCGTCAGCACTATTCCGCGATGGTTTGGCTGGGGTGTTCGCCTTTGGCGCGGTGATCGCAGCCACTTCCTATGGCTTCGCCACAGCCGACATCATTATTTTCGGAGCTGCGGCAAACCTACTCGCCGGGCTGGTCACCATGGCCTTCGGTTTGGTTGACGACAAGCTCGGGCCCAAATTTGTGATTCAGTTCTGCCTGGTGTTGTTGGTGCTTTCCGAGTTGGCGATCTTTTTGGTTCATCAGCCCGGCTATGCATTAGTCGAGGGGATGCCTGGCTATGACCCTGAAGTGGCTGCCCAAGGGCACTTGATATTTTGGGTAGTCGGGCTGATCGCGAGTGCTGCCGTAGGGCCGGCGCAGGCTGCCGCCCGAAGTTTCTTGGCCCGGAATATTCCCGAGGGACACTCCGGCGAGATTTTCGGCCTCTATGCCACGACTGGACGGGCGATCTCCTTCCTTTCGCCGTTCCTGTTCTTCGTCGCGGTCAGTATCGGAGCTGTTTTCGCCGGCAACGAGGCTTCAGCCCAACACTGGGGTGGCCTAGCTTTGGCCGCGCTCTTGTTCGCAGGGTTCTTAGTTATGATTCCGGTCAAAGAGCAGGCAAAACTCAAGTGACCCAGATTTACAACATCTTTTCCGGCGATTGATCCCGGGCTTTGGAAAGAACTCACCTCAATGCCTTCTGCAAGGATGCATGTGTTCTTGCCCATCATGACTCGAAAGGCCTCATTCTGCTATGTCGGCGTGACAAGTTATACGTCCCTCTGACACACGTCCCCCGGCACGTCGCCCCCCCCTGTCACGCGCTTGCCCCCGCGCACCATCGGCTATGTCTTATTGGTATTTGCATCCTGGGTATGCCCGTCATTGCAGGGGTAGTTGCGCTGGAGGTTCGGGCAGTTTCGCAATCCTGTACGGTTTTCACAAGTGCGGCTACGTTGTGTATGCCAAGGTCGCGGCTATCGTTGTGGCAGTGCAGATCGCGCATGCCTTCGGAAACTGGCCGACAAGGCGGATTTTGCATCGGAAAGCGGAGAAAGGGAACCAATATGAGGCCATTACCAAGCCGGAAACTCGATAAACGCGTGGTTCGGGTCTGGCGGCTGAGCGCCGCTGTCAACGTGGTTATCTGGTCGCTGGTGGGCATTCTCCCGATCTGGATTTTGCGGTTTACGCTAGCGGCGGATCCAACCCACGATGGTCATTTCGGGTTCACCTTTGCCTTGTGGGGTCTTAGTTTGGCGGCAGTGATCCTGTTTGCGCTCTTCGTGGTGGTGGTGCCGTCAATCCGCTATCGGCAATGGAGTTTTGATGTCTTGGACGAGGAAATCGACATCCATAAAGGCATCTTTTGGCGCACCCGCACGATCATTCCGCTGATTCGGGTACAGAACGTCGACACGAAACAGGGGCCGATTCTGCGCGCCAATGGGCTCGCTTCTTTCACAGTGTCAACAGCGGCTGGCGAACACGCAATTCCCGGTTTGGAAGTTGAAGAGGCCGATAAGCTGCGTGATCACGTTGCGGTCTTGGCCAGAATTGCGCAAGAAGATGTCTGACCCCCAGACCCAGCCACAGCAAGTGGTTCCGACGCTGACTCCAACTGGCGGCATCGCCCCAGGCTTGCATCACATCCATCCGGCTTATGTGGTGATTAATTCAGTGCGGTGGCTGGTGGGCCTCCTCATTGCCGCAGTTGTCGGGATAGCTCCCAACCTGCCTCCACTCTTGGAGACGCTGGAAGAGCAGGGATTTGGTTCCAGCCTTTTGGTGATCATCGTTCCCATCTGCGTCGTTGTGCTGGTGTTCGCCCTAGTCGCGTTTTTCGCCTTCATCTACTACAAACGGTTTCTGTGGGAGATCACCGCCGCCGAGCTGCACATCTATTCCGGCATCATCTTCAAACAGCAGGTACATATTCCCTTCCAACGGGTTCAGTCCATCGACTTCAAAGCCGGCTTGATCGAACGCGTCCTTGGATTGGTTCGCCTTACTGTAGAGACCGCAGGTGGTGCCACCAATAAAGGTGTCCAGATTCCCGCTTTGAAACTCAACCAGGCTGAAGCCCTGCGCTCCGAAGTCTTCGCCCGCAAACGAGCCGCACACGGCTCCACATTAATATCAGCCCCGTCTACCAGCCCTCTGCCACCTGAGATCCCGATTTTGGGCCACCTATCAGATACCGCGCACCCCCAGCAGCCGCCTTTGGTAACGGCGGTTCCAGGCCAAGCCCAAAATGACGGAAGTTTGACCCGTGAAATGGAAGACTCGTTGGCTGGAGTTCGCGGCATATTGGCTGAAGACTACAACGAAACGGCGCCAATCGAGTTCGAGTATGGACTCACCCTGAAAGAGGTCATACTTTCGGCTATCTCAAACGACCACCACTACCTCGCGGTTTTGGTCATAGTCGGTTTCCTGACCCAAATCCCGCAGTATTTGAGCCTCGCCGGGAGCCACATCTCCAACGAATTTGAACGTTTGACGGAAATGCTGAAAGCTCAAGCCCTTCCTTTCCTTATCGGGATGGGCCTTGCCTTATTTGTCGCCGTGCTCTTGCTTTCCGTGATCAAATCCGCCATTAGTTTTGGCGGCTTCAAAGCACGGCGGCGCGACGGGCGAATTGAAGTGGAGCGGGGTCTGCTGCAACGTCAATACAAGAGCGTGTCCATCACCCGGATTCAATCCGTCGAGGTGAAGCGGGGATTCCTGCGGCGACTCATCGGCTATGCGGAAATAAACCTGCTCACCGTGGATTCGGCCAACGACTCCCAGGCCAACAACGGGCAGAGCGCCACCGAAGGTTTGTTGGCACATCCCTTCGTCCGTTATTCGCAGGTAGACGCGCTATTGGCCAAGCTGCTGCCGGAATTCAGCCAGCGGCCCGTTGCGGGCGAACTAAAACCACTGCCGCACATAGCGTTGCGAAGGGCGTTCATCAGGCGCGCGGTATTGCCGAACCTTGTCATCGCCGCAGCGCTGTTGGCTGCCCATTATCTGTTTGGCGGAAAACTCGAGCAGCATTGGTGGATTGGCATTTGGACACTTTTCACTGTACTGCTGCTACTGAGCGCAGTCGGTTCAGTACTGTGGTACCGGCATGCCGGTTATGCCTACAATGCCGCAATGATTGCTATCCGCCAGGGCGGTTACGGATTGAAAACCTCTTATATCCCGCGTGGCAAGATCCAGTTTGCGACAACCCATGAAAATCCGATGCAGCATCTAGCCCAGGTCGCCAGTATCTCTGTTCGGACTGCTGCCGGTGTCGGCGGCACAACAACCACCTTGCGCGATCTGGATGCCGCAGAAGCTGCGGGCTATCTCGAATGGGCACGTCCTTCTACCCGTAATCAGGCGCTGGGTCAATATGGAACGGAGCCCGCATGACAGTGCTTCCGCGCGTGAGGCATATACGCTAGCAGTAAGAAAACAGCCTGCTGAACGGCCAGCGGCCAACGGCATAGGGGAACGGTGACACTATCATGGTTTATTTCGTGCTGTGGAGCGTCCTATGGCCCTTAGCGCTGCTGCTGACAGCAGCGGGGCTCTCGTACCCTGTGTGGGCCTTTGCGCTGAACCGTCTTCGTCTCACAGATTGGCTGGGCTACATGTCGACGATCGCCACGATTCTTCTCACCCAGTTTCGGCTGGCTGAGGTCTCACCGTGGTGGCTCGCTGGCACCCCGATGGCTCTTCTCCTGGGGATCCTTCCCGCTCGGGCGACCGGGAAGCGATACATCGAAGACCCTCACTTCCAGCCACAGGGATGCTTCGTTGTCGGCCATCCGCCAGAGCGCGTCAAGGACTGGCCGAACTGGCCGCGATCAGGCCAGAAGGACGCCGGCTCGTCCCAGGAAAGCCACGTGCCTCCCCTGAATCAGTAGTCCTTGATTACCGGCGCGTGAAGGGAGCCTGTTGGCTCGCCAATCGTCATTGCCGATGAGCAAGGAAAAGTGGTCTACACCGAACTCATCCCAACATCGCAAAGAGCCTGGCACGACGCCGCAGTAGCCGTGCTGAGGTAAGAGTTCGCTGAGATTTAAGTCTTGAATATATCGTCATTGTCCGATAACATCGTCATATGCCGATGCATCCTGATGTTGTGATTCCCCCTGGAGTGGAGTCGCTATTCCGTTCGCTGTCAGATTCTTCCCGCTTGGTGATTATTGCTTGCCTTGCTCACGGAGAACACCGGGTTAGCGACCTAATGGCCGAAGTGAAACTAGCTCAATCAACGGTCTCCGAACATGTGGCCTGCCTGCGGGATTGCGGGCTGATCACTGGAAGGCCGCAAGGGCGTGAGGTGTTCTACTCGCTGGCCTGCCCCGAAGTGTTGTTGCTGTTGGAGTATGCGCAACGTGTGCTGCAGGCAACTGGCTATGCGGTGGAAGACTGCCCCAGATACGGGCACGGCAAAAGAGGTGGGCAACTATGAGTGAAACTCTTTCGGACGGACGCCGCGCTCTCTTGCATCGGCGGGTGCGGCTGATTGTCGCCTTCACAATCATCTATAACGTGATCGAGGCAATCGTTTCAATTGTTGCCGGAGTTACTTCCTCTTCCACGGCATTGATTGGGTTCGGCTTGGACTCGGCCATTGAAGTTACCTCTGCGGTCGCGGTGGCATGGCAATTCACCCGTAAAGATCCCGAACGCTGGGAGAAAGCGACGGTACGCGCTATCGCATGCGCGTTCTTTGCCCTGGCCGCCTATGTCGTCGCCGACACGGCCTTCGGGTTATTTGAAGAGAACACCATCGCGCACAGCCCGCTTGGGATTGTGATCACGGTGATGAGTATCGTCTTGATGCCGTTGCTGGCCATGATTGAGACCCAAACGGGGCGCGAACTGGGCTCGCGCAGCGTCCAGGCAGATGCCAAGCAGCTTTTGCTTTGTGTCTATTTATCTGGGACTGTCTTGATCGGCTTGCTGGCAAACTCGCTCTTCAACTGGACTTGGGCTGACCGGGTAGCTGCCCTCGTAGTGGCGGTACTTGCCATCCGGGAAGGCATAGAAGCCTGGCGCGGAGACGTCGAGTCCGGGTTCGAAGTCATCGAAAAACTCAAAGAATGAGAAAAGGCTGCGCCTTGGCTTTCACAGCCTGTAAGCCTGCCGAAACCCAAAACACTCCACGCGCAAAGGTCTAGGCGCGGTTGCCTGCAACGCGGACACTTGCCTGGATCTTGTTGCTACCTTGCATTACCTGCTAGCTGGCAATACCATAGAGTTGTGTCAACCGAACCGGATGTCTGGGCCTCGCAGTTACGCAAAGGGGTGCTCGAACTCGCCTTGCTCGGCCTGCTCACCGGCACCCCCAAATACGGCTCTCAATTGGTGGGCGAACTCGCCGCCCACCCCGCGTTGTCCATCACCGCGGGCACCGCCTACCCACTGCTCGCCCGGCTGGCCAAAAACGGCCTGGTGCGAACCACCTGGAAGGAATCGCCGGTCGGCCCGCCGCGCAAGTATTACACGCTCACCGACGCCGGACGCGCCCAACTACGCGCCATGGCTGCGACCTTCGACACCGTCGCAGCCGCCGTGGCCGCCATCTTGGAGGAACGATGATCGCCCGCACCCTCGACAGGCGAGAGCGCACCTGGCTGCCCGCCGCAATGTTGCTGCCGCTGATAGGAACCTGCCGCCCGGGCAGTGCGGCACCCTGTCACGCGTTCGGAAGAGTTCAGGCGCCCGCCTTGGCGGCGTCGACCGCCGCCCTGGCGGCGCGCACCGTGTCCAGATCGGTCTGGTAACGTTCAGCGGAGCCGTCTCGCTGCAAGACGGGAACCTTCGCAGAAAGGTGAACGCTGCCGGCGCCCGCCGCAATGAGCTGGCCAATGGTGGGAACCGTCACCCCGCCGCCGGCCAGGATTTCCAGGCCGGGCGGTGCGAGTTCCGCGAGTCGCCGGATCGTGTCGATGCCGTCCGCTGCGCGTTCTGCGGTGCCGGAGGTGAGCACCCGGTCAAACCGGAAACCGCTGTCGAGCAGTGACTGAAAAACGCGCAGCGGCTCTGCGACGGTATCGATGGCACGATGGAAGGTGACCTTGCAGTCGGGGTTGACCTGCCTGGCCGCCTCCGCCATCCGGAGGGTGGCCTCTCGGTCGAATTCTCCGGCTTCGGTCAGAGCGCCCACCACGACGCCTTCCGCACCGGCGCGCACTACGGCGCGCGCTTCGGCGACCATGGTGTCGATCTCGTCGCCGGAGTATACAAAATCGCCCGGCCGACACCGAACGAGCACACTGATGGGCAGTCCGGCTTCGAGGCTCCGTTCGAGCAACCCCTCAGACGGGGTGACGCCGCCTAGTTCGAGCACCGCGCAAAGTTCTATCCGATCAGCACCGCCTTCGGCGGCCGTCCGGGCTCCAAGCGCGCTGGTAACCGCTATTTCGAGTTGCATTACATGATCCTTTCAAGGGAGTAGAGGGTGCGGCCGAGTCGAGCCGTCACCAGCGGGTTTGTTCTTTGTTCTTTTTTGATACCGGACTCCTCCTGTCTCAGACAGAACCCGGGCGGGCAGCTAAAGCCGGGGAAGCCCCCGCAAGGGCCGTCTGCGATCCGACGACCCCCGCGGGGAAACCGCTGCCCGAAACCGGCTACGAAACCTTGACCGTATAGGTCTTCGACTTCCCGCCGGCCTTCACA
>JAITSW010000053.1 GCA_031287505.1 Propionibacteriaceae bacterium | reverse complement strand
GCGCTCAACAACGTCAACGCCAAAGCGATAACTGCTCCTGTCAGCCCTAATTTCACCCGTCGCACAAATCTCTCTTTCCCTCAGCACAACCTACAAGCCAGAATACCGGCGAATCTTTTCTGTCGTCTTGAAATGGGGATGCGGTGTTTGCCATCCCGATTCCTCCGTCGCCTTCCCCAAGTGCACGGCGAATAAGCCTGGCAGAGAGATTTGCGACCGAGCAGAGCTCCGTTGATCCACTCGGCATACCCCATAAGATACCTTTCCGATAAGGCAATTTGGAACACCCGCTAGGATTTGGGAAAGGAAAACAGGCGCTTATGCTTGAGATCGCCGCAGGCTCGAACGTGACAGCCCGGCTCTTGGCGTGTAATGATTGTCGGGTGCTGTTTCTGAGCATCATCATTAGCTAGCGCGTTTGGCAGACCAGACGCGCTTACCTCCTGTGCCCACGGGAGGTTTTTTGTTGCCCAGACACTCTCACAAAACCACCAAAGACAGGACGGATCTTCAATGAACGAGTTCCACATCTACGACACCACCTTGCGTGATGGCGCCCAACAAGAGGGCATGAACCTCTCGGTGGCGGACAAATTGATTATTGCCCGGATGCTCGACGAGTTGGGTATCGGCTACATTGAGGGCGGCTGGCCGGGGGCTATTCCCAAAGACACCGAGTTTTTCACCCGGGCTCGCGAAGAGCTGCAGCTAAAGCACTCGGTGTTGGCGGCTTTCGGAGCCACCCGCAAGGCCCATCAAAATGTTGAATCGGATTCCCAGGTGTCGGCATTGTTGGAAGCCCGGACATCGGTGGTCACCCTCGTCGCGAAGACCGACATCCGGCATGTAAAACGTGCGCTTCGCACCACTGGCGAAGAAAACCACGCCATGATTGCCGACACTGTCGCGTATCTAAAAGATCAAGGCCGCCGGGTTATTTTGGATGCCGAGCATTTCTTCGACGGCTTCCGTTTCGACCCGGGCTACACCCTTTCCTGCCTGCAGACAGCTGCCGAGGCTGGTGCCGAGGTAATCGTCTTGTGTGACACGAACGGCGGCATGATGCCTTCTTGGGTGAGCAACATCGTCTTAGAGGTTAAAGAAAAAATGGACGCGGCCATCGGCATCCACGCCCATAACGACACCGGGTGCGCGGTAGCCAACTCGCTCGCCGCTATAGAGGCCGGAGCCCGTCACGTGCAAGGCACAATCAACGGCTATGGCGAACGCACCGGCAATGCCGATCTGACTACGATCATCGCCAACTTGGCCTTGAAATATGGAATGGAAATGCTGCCGGATGGACAGCTGGCCAATCTGGCGGGTATCGCCCACTCCATCTCGGAGATAACCAACATTGCGCCCTTCGCAAGACAGCCCTATGTGGGCGTCAGCTCGTTCACCCATAAGGCTGGCCTGCACGCCAGCGCCATTCGCGTCGACCCCGATCTGTATCAGCACACCGACCCGACACTCGTCGGAAATGACATGCGGATGCTGGTCTCGGAGATGGCCGGACGTGCGTCCGTCGAGCTTAAAGGCAAAGAGTTGGGCTTTGACCTGACGAACAATCCCGAGGTTTTGACCCGCGTCACCGATAGGGTCAAAGAACTAGAAGCGCGAGGTTACACCTTTGACGCGGCCGACGCCTCCTTTGAATTACTGCTACGCGGCGAGCTAAATGGCAGCCGCGAGAAGTTCTTCAAGGTGGAATCTTGGCGGACGATTTCAGAATCTGGAGGCAAGCAAGCTTCGGAAGAGACAGCGTCCGAAGCAACGGTTAAACTCTTCGCCGGTGGAGTGCGCTTCGTGGCTACCGGTGAGGGAAACGGCCCGGTCAACGCTTTGGACTCGGCGCTGCGCAAGGCCTTGTTGCCGGTCTACCCAGAGCTGGGCAGCATCCGTCTGGTGGACTACAAGGTGCGCATCTTGGATTCCGCATCCGGCACCGATGCCATTACCCGTGTCCTCATTGAATGCGCCGCCGGCAAAGAACGCTGGCGCACGGTCGGAGTCGGCTCCAATGTCATCGAAGCTTCCTGGGAGGCTCTCACCGACGCCCTGGTCTTCGGCCTGGTGCGTGCCGGTGTCGCCGTTCGCTAAACAAGAGTGAGGCATTGCCCTTGAGAGCCGGTGTTAGCCTGAATCAAATGCCGGTGTTAGCCTGAATACATGGCGGTGAAAGAAACCAAGAACTGGACAAAGTACGTTGCGATCGGCGATTCGCTCACCGAGGGCATTGCTGATTTCGACAATGAGGGTAACCCGCGCGGTTGGGCTGATCGGCTAGCGCAACATCTGGCCAACCACTGTGGGCAAAGCGTTCAGTACGCTAATCTCGCTGTTCGCGGGCGGTTGCTCAAACCAATTCTGGACGAACAAGTCGGCCCGGCGCTTGCCCTAAAACCAGATTTGGTTTCGATCTGGGGCGGCGGGAATGACATGCTGCGCCCAGACTCCGACGTGGACAAAATGGCTGACCAACTCGAAGCGGCTGTCAAGGTATTCCGCGCTGCCAACGTCGACCTGATCTTGGCTCTGGGCATAGACGCCAAAGATTCCCCGATTATCAATCTCACCCGCAAACGCACCGCCGTCCTGAACGCCCATA
>JAITSW010000032.1 GCA_031287505.1 Propionibacteriaceae bacterium | reverse complement strand
TGTTGTTGAGTTCAGTTTCCAGCCAATTGAGGTGCTTAGCATCGGAAAGACCGGGAGTTGCAGATAACTTGACTTCGATTGCCAGCACTTTGTGGTCGGGGCGCTCCACAATAATGTCGATCTCCCGGTCGCCGTTTCGGGTACGTAGATGCGAGGTCTTTGCTTGCAGGGGCTGTGCCAAGACGCGGATCGTCAATACCGCTAAGGATTCGAACAGAGCCGCCAATAGGGTTCCTTCTCGCTTGGCATTCACAACTTCGTCAAGCGGCAAGAGCAACGACTCTTCAGTAGCTCCTAGAAGGCTGGCCGCAATCGCCGGGTCAGCCAAGTGGTGTTTAGGGGACTGGGCAAGGCGTTTGAGAGGATTGAAGGCGGGAATCCAGGCAGGCAGCGGATCGAGAATCCACATCCGTTGGAGCAATTCACGATATGCCTCCGCTGTGGAACGGGCAGGTTTGCCAGCATCACCTGGGGTGGCGGAGTTCAGGATCTCTTGGTAGGAGGTTGTGGTGGCTGTCGCAGCGGCATATGCGCTCAGCCACGCTTTTAAAGCTTGCGGCCTACGCACGGAAACACCAATCTCGGGAATATCGCGATCCAGCATCTCATCGATATAAGACGCCATAGTCAACGGTCGAAGGTCTTGCGGGTCGCGACGGATGCCAGGAAATCCCGACGCAATGATCTCCCGAGTGTAATCGACCAAGTTGAAGTCCGTTGTGCCGCTAAGGCTCGGTTTGCCACCGCTTAAGAGATCGGCAAAGGACACGGATGGCTCAGTTATGCCCCGCTCAGGCAGAATCATTGGTCTCATTATCATTCGGATTATTCGACCAGAGCCAGAATGAATGCGGGCATCTTTTGGGGGGAGCGCAGAACCTGTCAAAAGGAACTGATTGGGGCTTCGGTCATCATCGACGGCTCGGCGAACGACGTCCCAAAGTTCAGGTGCCAAATGCCATTCGTCGATCAAGAGTGGCCGCTTACGCGTCAAAATCATCTCTGGATCAGCTTCAACATTTTGTCGGATGCGCTTACGGTCTAGGCGTATCTCATCCGTAATCCGGCGGGCGGCAGTCGCGGTTTTTCCCACTCCCTTGGCACCGTCAACTGCCACTGCGGGTAGACCTGCCAACAGGCGATCTAGCTCAGCGTCGACAACTCGCGGGGAGTACTCCATAGATCTATCATACAGATCGCAGGATTTCTATCATACAATTCGCAGGATTTCTATCATACAGATCGCAGAGCGTTAACCTCACCGGCTCCCTATCCACTGCGTCAGGCAATACGGCGAAGTACCCGATGATTCTCGCCAAGAGGATCACTGTGCCAGCAGGCCAGACTAAGAAGGTTACCGTGGGCCCGGTCAGTTGGATCGTTCCGAACTCGCTTTGGTGGCCCAACATTCCCTATGTTGAGGGATATCGGGCGCAGCTTCACAACCTAGATGTGACCGCGACCGTTGTCGGAAGCGAACCATCAACGTCACACGTTAGGTTTGGGTTCCGCGAGATAGAGCAGGTCGGTGACGGATTTGAACTCAACGGCGTTCCGATCAACTTCCGCGGCGATTCTCCCCAGGGTGCCGACTATGACAATATCGACAACTACGGTCGTGGCGATGCGTTCGACACGCTTCCCGGTTTCCTTCGGCCGAGTGCTTCGAATCCGGGCTGGGAAAAGGTTATTGACAACTATCAGCGCCTAAACTACAACTCGGTGCGCATCCACCAAGAGCCGGCAAGCCCGTACATGCTCGATGTTGCCGACGAAATGGGAATGATCCTTATGGACGAGTCCGCTATCCGCGGCTCGAACGGAAGGGAAAGCCTGTTCTCTGGTAGAGACAACATGGTCAAGCATGTCCAAGACCTGGTGCTTCGCGACCGCAACCACGCTTCCGTATTGCGTTGGTCTCAGGCGAATGAGCCAACTACTGGCACCCAGTCGCCATTCCCCGCCCCGGGTTACAGCATCGGTTTCGACCGCGAGCTATACAAAGCAGTCATGGCTCTAGACGACACCCGTCCGATCAGCACGGATGGAAACTCGCCCGATCTTGACTATGACAACTACACCGTCTATTGCCATTACTGGGATGTGAGCTGGTCTAACCCGGATCGTTTCACTGAGTCAACTTGCCCTGAAGCCGTACTCCCGGGAAAGCCCCATGGCTCTGGCGAGCATATTTGGAACACCGACAACACCCCCAGAGGGTTCATGCAGTTCGCAACTAGCACCCAGCGTATGCGGGTAAATGATGCGGCTGACATCAGGCCATACACGTTGCTCTCTGCTTGGGCAAGCTTAGTGCCAGGTGTGAGATCGACAGATATGACGATTGAAGGCAATCTCAAGCCCTTATACGGCGAAGACAACCTTCCCGATCCTTGGAGCCATCCAACGGTGCAACGGATACAAAAGGCCTTCTCTCCGTTATTGGTTTCCGATAACGCCTATTGGGATGCCAACAAGCGCTCCAACTCCGCAGGGGTTTGGCCGGCTGTTCCAGTTGCCCTTGAGCGCGGTGCCTCAGTGACTCGAACTCTTACAGTATTCAACGATCTACTCAATACCGATAATGTGACGTTGAATTGGGCAGTGCGCTCCGGATCTGCAACTGGTGACATCGTGGCATCTGGCTCAAAAGATCTTTTCATCCCACGTGGAAGTGACAAAGACCACGAGATCACCTTCACCGTTCCGAAGTCCGCTGACGATCTGTATCTTGTCCTCAGTGCCCAAACTGCGGCTAACGGCACGGTGTTTACCGATGACGGTACCAAGTTTGCCACTGTTGAACCTGCTCCTGGTGACAACACCGCACTTCGGGGGCAATCACCGTTCATCAAAGTAGAACGCCGGTGATGCGCCAGAGTCCCTTTCCGTCTCTGGCGCATCATTTTTTTCTGATATGGAAGGTGCCGGGGGTGGACATGCGGCGGCGGAGTTTCCCACTTCATTGAGCCCATGGGTTACAACTCCTCGTCCGGCTAGGGAAAATGTCACCCGCACCCCGTAAGATTCAGCTTGTGGACGAAGAAGACTTGGGTATTGCAGATTCTCTTGACCCTCGAGATGAGTGGGACGATCCTGCGCAGGGTCTTTTCGACGCTGTCCAGGCACCCGCTTCGCCTAATTCTTCAACCGATGCAGAGCCGCTGTTGGCGCTGTATCGGCGCTACCGTCCCGACACCTTTGCTGAGATTATCGGTCAAGAGCAGGTCACCGAGCCCTTGCAGCGGGCCTTGGCCAATAATCGCGTCAATCATGCCTATCTTTTCTCCGGCCCCCGCGGCTGTGGCAAAACCTCTTCCGCTCGGATTCTGGCGCGGGCGCTCAACTGCGAGCTAGGCCCGACCCCTATCCCCTGCGGGGAATGCCGGTCCTGCCGAGAGCTTGCCACCGGCGGGCCGGGCAGTATCGATGTGATTGAGATGGACGCGGCCAGCAATGGCGGTGTCAACGATGCCCGCGATTTGCGCGAACGCGTCTTTTTCGCGCCGGTGCAGAGCCGCTACAAGATCTACATCATTGACGAAGCGCATATGGTCACCAAAGAGGGTTTCAACGCGTTGCTGAAGGTAGTGGAAGAGCCGCCGCCCCATGTGAAGTTCATTTTCGCCACCACCGAGCCAGACAAAGTGATCGGGACGATTCGCTCCCGCACCCACCACTATCCGTTCCGCCTGGTGCCGCCGAAGATCTTGAGCGCCTACCTGGCTAAAGTGTGCGAAGCCGAAGGGATGCAGGTCGAGCCGCTGGTGCTGCCGCTGGTAGTGCGGGCCGGCGCCGGCTCGGTGCGTGATGCCTTGTCGGTGCTCGACCAGCTGCTTGGCGGTGCCGATACGTCGGGTATCAGCTATGCCCAGGCGGTGAGCCTGCTCGGTTATACCCCAGATTCCTTGTTGGACGAGATTGTGGACGCTTTTGCCGCCGGTGATGCCAAAAGCGTTTTCGAGTGTATCGACAAGGTGATTGAGTCTGGTCTTGATCCGCGGCGGTTTGCGGAAGACCTGCTGCGGCGCTTGCGAGATCTGATCTTGGTTTCGGCTGTCCCCCAGGCAGTCGACAATGGCTTGATCGACGTCCCGGCCGATCAAGCCGAGCGGTTGCACTCGCAGGCTGCGGCGCTCAGGCCAGCCGAGTTGACGCGCGCCGCCGAAATCACCGCCGACGGGTTGCAGCAAATGCGGGGCACCACCGCTCCAAGGTTGCAGCTAGAGCTTATGTGTTCGCGGGTTTTGCTGCCCTCGGCTGATGCCGGCGAACGTGGATTGGCGGCCCGGCTGGCGAAAGTTGAGCGTCAGCTTGCGCAGGGGGTGGCTTTGAATGACGGCCAGCCGGTGGCGGCTGAGATTCCGGGTCGCGGTGCCCGCGACCTCACCGCTCTGCCTGCTTCACAGTACCAAAATGACGAATCTCGGCTTTCCCCGCCCCCGGTCGCGTCTGCCCCCCCGGTCGCGTCTGCCCCCCCGGTCGCGTCTGCCCCCCCGGTCGCGTCTACCCCCCCGGCTCAAAGTGATGAACGCCCGCTCTTCCCGCCACCGGATGCTCCCGCTGCGGTTGAGCCTGTGGCCGCGAAACCGGCGCCAACTACCAACACGCCAAAAGCCGGGCTGGGTAACCAAGGCATACCGCTCAGCGCGCTTGCCACAGCCGATGTGCGTAGACATTGGCCAGACATTCTCGAGGCGGTAAAAGAGCGTCGCAAGGTTACTTGGATTCTGGTGAGCCAGAACTCCCATGTGGTTGACATAACTAACAACGTTCTCACCCTGGGGATCAAACCCGAGGCGCGTAAGGCTTTTGGAGCCGACCATGTCCAAGTACTCGAAGAAGCTCTGCTGGCGACTTTGCGCGTCAAGATCTCGGTGAATGCGGTAACGGTTGGCGGTTTGGACGAAGCCACTACCGTCTTGCCCAGGGCAGCCGCGTTTGGGCAAGCCCAAAAAGCGGATATTCCCCAGGCAGCTTCAGAGCCCGCACCAGTTCCCCCAACGCAGATTCCACCGGTGCCGGCGTCCTCATCCCCACCGGTGCCGGCACCCTCATCCCCACCGACGTCCTCACCCCCACCGGCTTCAGCCACCGAGCCGCCCGATGTTCTAGCGGCTTCTGCGAAGTCTTCGCCGGCGTCGAAACGGCCTGTCGGCCACCCTACTGGCGCACAACTCGCCAAAGAAGCCGCCAAGCAACCCAGCCCAGCTGAATACGACACTCCCAGCCCTGACGATCTCACCCTTGACAGCACCGACTCTATTGACCCAGAAGAACTCATCGTCGCTGAATTGGGCGGCGAGCTAATCGCCGACGATGGGCAGGCGTGAGAATGTTTGAAGGGCCGATACAAAATCTGATTGACGAGTTGGGAAGGCTGCCCGGAGTGGGGCCGCGCAGTGCCCAGCGCATCGCCTTCCATATCCTCCATACCGACCCGCAAGAGGTCGCGTCCTTGGCAAACTCGTTGATTGAAGTCAGCCAAAAGGTTCATTTCTGTTCGAGCTGTTTCCTGATTAGCGCCGACGACATCTGCCGAATTTGCGCCGATGCGCGTCGCGACCACAGCGCAATTTGCGTCGTTGGGGAATCCAAAGATGTGGCCGCCATCGAACGAACCCACGAGTTCCGGGGCGTGTACCACGTGCTCGGCGGGGCGATTAGCCCGATCGCCGGCATCGGGCCGGAAGATCTGCACATCCGAGAGCTCTGCCAGCGGCTGGCGGACGACACTGTTACCGAAGTCATTTTGGCCACCGATCCAAATCTCGAGGGCGAGGCGACCGCCACCTATCTGTCGCGGCTAATCGGCCCAATGGGTGTCACTGTCTCGCGGCTGGCCAGTGGCCTGCCTGTTGGCGGCGATCTGGAATACGCCGACGAGGTCACCCTCGGTAGGGCTTTTGCCGGAAGGAGAGTGGTGAGCGATGGCCACCGGTGAGGATTTCGTCTTGTTCGTCATCGACCAAGTGCAGGGTCCTTGGGAGTTGCGCTATCGCAAAATGTTCGGCGAATACCTGGTCTATGTCAATGACAAGCCAATCCTGTTGATTTGCGACAACACGGTTTTCGTAAAGATGCTCCCGCAAGTGGCGCAGTTACTTCCCGACGCTGAAACCGGCTTCCCATATGAGGGTGCCAAAGAACACTATGTTCTTCCCATAGACGACTCAGAAATTGCCCAAGCCGTCGTTGGCGCGTTGGAGCCAATCACCGACGTCCCCAAGCCAAGAAAAAAGGCGGCAAAAAAGTGAATCTCGAAATCTCGCCGGAGCTGGCTAATAGGGTTCAGCTTATTGCCAGCGATCTTGATGGCACCATGCTCTACGGGCACTCTACTTTTTCGCCACGGGTGAAGTCCGCTGTTAGCGCTGCACACGCGGCTGGCATCCAAGTAGTGGCAGCTACTGGCAGAGCAGTTTCCTACTTCCCAGACGCTTTGCGCGATATCGAGGTGCGTTACGCCATTGCCTCGAATGGAGCCGTCGGGTACGACCTTAAGACGAATGATGTCCTTTTCGCCACCTACCTAGAGGCGCAGGTGATCGCAAAGATTGTCGACTATCTCACCGACATCTGCCCAGGAGTCACGTTCGGATCATCCCAAGATGCCGGAGCGACGATGTTGGTCGAGCAGGACTACTACGAGTTCGCCATGAAAGAAGACAACTATCCTCCCGACTTCTCGCTCCAAATCGTCGAGATCGCCGAGATCATGTCGAAGACGGCCGTTAAATTCACCGCGCGCCATCCGCAGGTCACTTCAGATGAACTTTTCGAGGCGTTGGAAAAATCGGATATCGACGGCTACACGGCGACAACGTCCGGAGCGCCCTTCGTTGAGATCGCCGCCCACGGAGTCGATAAGTCCACCGGTATCGCAAAGCTTTGCAAAGCCCTGAAGATTCCCCGCGAAGGAGTCGTCACTGTCGGTGATGCCCGCAACGACATCAACATGATCCAATGGGCGGCTTACGGAGCAGCCATGGCCGATGCCGCAGCTCAGACAAAGGCTGCCGCAGATGGCATTACCGCCTCGAACAAAGAAGACGGCGTTGCCGTTCTCATTGAGAAGATTCTTCAAGCCCGAACTGTCTAACTCCCGGCCCCAACCTCAAACCAAAACAATTCCCGTCAGCGATATGTCACTTTTGCATGGCAATACGTTGCCATGTGTAAAAGATATCAAGTAGTATTGGCAATACGTTGCCACCTAGGAGATATAGCGTGACTCTTGTCGATCGTCCAAAGTACTTGGCATGGCTCACTAACTGGCGAGACAGAGATGTAATCAAGGTCATAACGGGAGTTCGGAGATGCGGAAAATCTACGATTATGGAGGTTTTCGCTGATCAACTGCTTCGCGATGGGGTGGCCGCGTCCAACATCCACAGCGTTAATCTCGAAGACCCTGATAACGACAAATATGTGGACGATTGGAGGTTGTTCTACAACGACGTTTCGTCTCGACTTATCCCAGATGCGATGAACTATGTGTTCGTTGATGAAATCCAACAGGTGAATGAATTCCAGAAACTTGTTAGTGGATTGCGCCTGAAAAAAAATATCGATCTTTACCTCACCGGTTCCTCCTCCCATCTGCTCTCGGGGGAACTCGCGACTTTGCTTTCCGGGCGGTATGTCGAGTTGCCCATGCTCCCCCTGTCGTTTAGCGAATATGTATCGGGGAGAGTTGGGGTTTCCGCAATGGACGGCAAGCCAGAGTTTTCACCCACCCGTGAAGAGCTATACCGGGATTACATCACTAACGGATCATTCCCGGGAACCCTGCAACTCGGCGGCAACCTGCCCATGATTGACACCTACTTACGGGGAATCCTCAGCACTGTCCTTTTCCAGGACGTTGCCTCCGCTCAAAAAGTGGCCAGCACTGCCACTTTGGGACGAGTGGTCGATTTCCTTGCTTCAAATGTTGGAAACCTGACCTCGGTGAAACGCATCAGTGACACCCTCACTACGGCAGGCACGAAAATCAGCAGACACACCGTAGAGAGTTACCTCAAAGGATTGACGGACGCCTATGTGTTCTACCAGGCACGTCCACTAGATCTTTCGGGCTCTCGGCTTCTCAGTTCACCAGACAAGTATTACCTCGTGGATCCGGCTCTCAGACGCATGCTGCTCGGGTCAGCCCGTACAGACGAAGGTCAAATCTTAGAGAATGTCGTCTATCTGGAATTGCTGCGCCGCAACCATGAGGTTCATGTTGGCCGCATCAATGCTAAGGAAGTTGACTTTGTCGCTAATGGCAATGACGCAACTACTTACTACCAAGTCTCCACAACAGTACGAGACGACAAAACACTTCAGCGTGAGCTTGCCCCCTTGCAGGCCATCCGAGACTATAACCGACGCGTGCTTTTAACACTAGACACGGCTCCGCCAATTTCCCACGAGGGAATCCAACAGCTCAATGTTTTGGAGTGGTTGCTAGAGGTGTAGGAATCTGCCAGCACTTTTTGATCAGCCCAAACACCGAAATACACCGGCTCAACAATCCTGTTGTCTATGGGGAACGATTTGACTCTATTAATAGTAAGCGCGCATACTATATTTATGAGTGAGATAACCCGGGCCACAGCTACTTCAACTCTTCGTCCGAACTGGTTTGTCGAACGGTGGGCAGATGTGGCTTCTTGGCCGACTTGGGATCAGACCTGTGAGTCAGCTTCTCTGAACGGACATCCTGCAGTGGGGGTTACGGGGAGCCTCAAACCCAAAAACGGCCCAAAGACATCGTTTGAGATCACTGTGTTCGACCCGGAACGCGAATTCACGAATGTGTCGAACATGCCTGGAGCCCGCGTGACCTTTCGGCACGTTGTCGAGTCCAATGCCGGGATCACCAACCTGGCGGTCACCGTGGAAGTAGCTGGCCCGCTGGGATGGTTATGGCGGCGTATTATCGGGCCAGGGCTTGCGGCTTCCGCCCAAGAAGGTTTAGACACTCTCGTGGCACAAGGAGAGAGCCAAACGATATGAGTCTGGCCACCCGCTACCCACACGAAGAGGAATCGACCGGGCTTGCGCTGTGGCGGGCAACCAACCGCTGGCAGGCAGCTCAACGGGCAGCCCTAGAGCCCTTCGGCTTAACGCATATGCAGTTCGTGTTATTGGCCGCGTTAGCGCATCTTCCCACAGACGAACCACTCACTCAACGCGCCCTTGCCACCTACATCAGAGCAGATGTCATGATGACGTCGCAGGTACTTCGCACGTTGGAAACCCTGGAATGGGTGGAGCGGCGTGCCCATCCTTTTGACGGTCGAGCCAGAAGCGTCGTAATCACACCCCAAGGCCTATCAAAAGTAAATCAAGCAATATTGGCAGTCGAAGATGTCGACGATGCATTCTTTGGGCCTCTTGGAGCAGACAAAAACATCCTGACAGCACTGCTTCAAACACTGACACCAGAGTGAGAACCAGATCCCAACGTTCCAAATAACGTTACGAATAACGTTTTGACGGGGTGTATCGGGTGACACTAGTGTCCAAACGACGGATAACTCGGTGTCCAAACGACGGATTTCTCGGTGGCGAAACGACGGATATGCTACAGCGAACTACACCCAGATTCTTAACGCCGCCACTGCTGGACAGCCAGACAAGCCATCGAAGGATCTAACCTTGGTCTATCGTGACGCACTTGCAGGAGCCTGGCTCACCGACGAGGTTGATCCTTGGCTTCCAGTAGGTAGTTCACTCCCAACTCTGACGAGATCCCCCAAGCACTTTCTGGCCGATCCAGCCTTGGCTGCCCGATTATTAGATCTTTCTGCGGACAATCTCTTGCGGGGAAGTACTCCTGATCCACTCGGTCCACAGCAAAGCACTCTACTGGGAAGGTTCTTTGAAGCGTTAGTGGTGCAGAGTTTGCACACGTACGCAGCAGTTAACGATGCGAGACTTGGCCATCTGCGGTTGAAAGAGGGCAAACGCGAAGTGGATTTCGTAATTGCGCGGGGCAGAGATGTCATCGCTGTAGAAGTCAAGCTCAATCCCATTGTTGATACCTCAGATGTCAGGCATCTGAATTGGTTCGCTGAAGCATTCGCCACCTATAACGTCACGAAAATCATTATCACACCCGGTCCTTATGCTTACACTAGGCCAGATAAAGTCCACGTCATCCCCGCTATTTTGCTCGGGGCGTAAATAAACCAGTCAACAGTCTCCGTCAAGCGTGTAGGGACGGCCGCCTAAAAAAGATGTGAACCGCCCAGTGGATGTTGTCGATTGGGTGAACCGCCCGACATGCGTCGTTTGCCTTTGGTGTTGCCCTCGTTCGTCCCACTCTCTCGGCACATTTTCCCTTTCCGCATGCTTACGCAAGCGCCTAAAGACGGATCTGCGGCTGGCGCACATGAAAGCAACAACCTCACCAACACAATTCCCCTCGACGCAGACACACGCGCTAGAATCGTTCCGGATTGCAAGGCGATGATGGGGCTATCACCTCGGAGCCGCCAGCAGAACGGCGTCCGCTAAGGGTGCTCATTAGAACTGGCAGCAAACACTCACTTGAGCGGGTCTTCAGGCCAAGAAGGGTGGTACCGCGGGTGTGAGGCTCGTCCCTTCAAGTAGACGAAGGAAGAATATGACCACCAAACCGATGTATAACAGTGTGCCCGCACAGATCGATCTGCCCGCGATGGAGCACGACGTTCTAAGATTCTGGGACGAACATGGCATTTTTGCCAAGTCGCTGGCACAAAACGAAGGCCGGCAGGATTGGACGTTTTACGAGGGGCCGCCTACCGCAAACGGCATGCCGGGTACCCACCACATTGAAGCCCGGGTCTTTAAAGATGTCTTCCCGCGTTTCAAAACCATGCAGGGTTTTCACGTGGAACGTCGCGCCGGCTGGGATTGCCACGGGCTCCCGGTTGAGCTGGCGGTGGAGAAGGAGCTTGGCTTCAACGGCAAGCCCGATATTGAGGCGTACGGCGTTGAGGCGTTCAATAAGAAATGCCGCGAATCTGTCACCCGGCACGTCGACGCTTTCACCGAGCTGACCAACCGGATGGGTTATTGGGTAGACCTCGATTCCGCCTACTGGACGATGAGCCCCTCATACGTCGAGTCGGTGTGGTGGGCGCTCAAGCAGATCCACGGCAAAGGCCTGCTCGTTGAGGATTACCGCGTCGCCCCCTATTGCCCCCGCTGCGGCACCACGCTGAGCGACCACGAGCTGGCTCAGGGCTACCAAGATGTCACAGACACCTCCGTCTTCGTCAGGATGCCGCTTACGTCTGGCCCATATGCGGGCAGGGCTTCCCTTTTGGTGTGGACGACTACGCCTTGGACATTGATCTCCAACACCGCTGCCGCCGTGCACCCAGACGTCACCTATGTGCTGGCTGCCAAGGATGAGCCAGAAGGCGAAACCCTATTCGTCGCCGAGGCACTGGCCGAGAAGGTGCTCGGCGACAACTGGCTGCTCGGCAAGACGGTCAAAGGCTCCGAGATGGAGTTCTGGAAGTACTCGCGCCCCTTCGACTTTGTCGAGTTCCCCGAGGTTGTCGGCGGCACCAACCACATCTTGATGGGTGATTTCGTCACCACCGACGACGGCACGGGTCTGGTTCACGAAGCTCCGGCGTTTGGTGAAATCGACATGATCCTCTGCCGCCAATATGGCCTGCCGCTGGTCAACCCCGTACTCCCAGACGGCACCTTCGACCCGGCGTTACCCCTAGTCGGAGGCCTGTTTTTCAAGGATGCCGACGCTCCAATCATCGCTGATTTGAAGGCTCGCGGCCTGCTTTTCGAAGCAACCCCGGTTGAACACTCCTATCCCTTCTGCTGGCGCTGCGACACCCGGCTGATCTACTACGCCCAGCCTTCTTGGTATATCCGCACCACTGCCGTCAAGGGCGAGCTGTTGCGCGAGAATGCCAACACCGCCTGGTACCCCGAGACCATCAAGGACGGACGCTATGGCGACTGGCTAAACAACAACATCGACTGGGCGCTGTCCCGCAGCCGCTATTGGGGCACGCCGCTGCCGATCTGGCGTTGCAGCCAAGGCCACCAGACTTGTGTCGGTTCCCGCGCCGAACTGAGCGAGCTCAGCGGCAAAGACTATTCGCAGCTGGATCCGCACCGTCCGTTTGTGGACGACGTGGCTTTCCCCTGCCCGACGTGCGGGCTTGCCACTCATCGGGTTCCCGAGGTGGTTGACGCCTGGTTTGATTCCGGCTCGATGCCTTTTGGCCAGCTCGGCTACCCCTATCTGGACGGTTCCGTGGAGGCTTTCGCGCGCTCGTATCCGGCAGATTTCATCTGTGAGGCCATCGACCAGACCCGGGGCTGGTTCTACTCTTTGATGGCCATCGGCACATTGGTGTTTGACCTCTCGTCTTATAAAAACGTGCTTTGCCTAGGGCACATCCTGGCTGAGGACGGTCGCAAGATGAGTAAGCACCTGGGCAATATCTTGGAGCCTATCCCGCTGATGGACGCTCATGGCGCGGACGCCGTCCGTTGGTTTATGGCAGCCGGCGGGTCCCCCTGGGCCAGCCGCCGGGTAGGGCACCAGACGATGCA
Organism: Propionibacteriaceae bacterium; assembly: GCA_031287505.1. Taxonomy (GTDB): domain Bacteria; phylum Actinomycetota; class Actinomycetes; order Propionibacteriales; family Propionibacteriaceae; genus Propionicimonas. Next base: position 549 of record JAITSW010000032.1, on the reverse strand, counting down.
GGAAACCGTCCGCAAGGTCATCATGACGCTGGTGAATACGGTTGCCTTCCAGAGTCTTTATGCCCGGGCTAATGACTGGTCGCCTGCCGGCGGGGCTGCACCTGCGGTTGCCGAACGTCACGTCCTTGACCGCTGGCTGGTCTCGACCCGCGGTGAGTTGGTTCGAAAAGTCACCGCTGCCCTCGATGATTTCGACACCCAACTGGCCGGCAACCTGCTCTCATCGTTTATCGACGAGCTTTCTAACTGGTATGTCCGGCGCTCCCGCCGCCGTTTCTGGGACGGCAATCCGGACGCGTTGTGGACGTTGCACGAGACCATCGACATCTTGGTGCGGCTGATGGCCCCCATGGTGCCGTTTGTCACCGAACGTGTCTGGCTGGATCTGATCGTCCCAGTCACCCCCGGTGCTCCCGAGTCGGTACACCTGGCTTCCTGGCCGGCGGCGAATGCGTCCGAGATCGACACCGGCCTAATGAAGGCGAGGAATTTGACTAAACGCCTGGTTGAGTTGGGCCGCGCGGCCCGCAGCGAAGCCAAGGCAAAGAC
>JAITSW010000242.1 GCA_031287505.1 Propionibacteriaceae bacterium | reverse complement strand
GTGTCAGCCGCGCTGGGAACGGTCAGTATTAACGCCGGCCTGGGCCTGGGGCTCTTTGGGGTGCTTGCCATTATCCGGCTTCGCTCGGCTGAGCTTGATCACCACGAAATCGCCTACTATTTCTCTGCCCTGGCACTGGGAATCATTGGCGGCCTTGGCGCCGATATGGGTTGGCCGGCGTTAGCGCTGATGGCGTTGATTTTGGCGGTGGCGGCTGTTGGCGATTCAGCGGCCCTCTTCAAGCGATACCGTTCTCAAAATGTGGTGCTGGACGTGGCGGTTGCCAATCAGGTCGAACTCACGGCTCGTCTAGAAGTCTTACTCGGAGCCAGGGTGGTTAGCGCAACCGTCCGCAAACTTGATCTGGTCAATGACATGACGGATGTGGACGTGCGCTTCGAGCTGCTTCCCTCCCATCCAAGCGACAGTATCTTGTTACAGGCTCAGGAGGTGGCTCGGTGAAAAAGCTTGAGACCCTGGGCGCTGTCTCACTGAACGAGTTGGCCGAACGCGCCGATCTGCAAGTACGTCGAGATCGCAAGTACGTGTGCCCGACCGGCAGCATTGAGACATTATTGTCGCAACTGCCCGATCAAACCCGCGTCCTTGAAATCGACGGACGCCGCAGTTTCGGCTATTCCTCAACATATTTCGACACCCCGGAATTCGTATCTTTCAACGGGGCGGCACATCGTCGTCGCCGCCGTTTCAAAGTCCGCGCCCGTACCTATCTTGATACTGGGCAAAGCTGGATGGAAGTCAAAACCTGTGGCGCGATGGGACGCACTGTCAAAGATCGAATCCCGCTGGCGCAGGTAGAGAGCGACCGGCAGATTGCCGACATGTGGCAGTGGGTGAGCCAGATTCTCAAGTATCGGAGTATCCCAAATATTCGTGTGGCTCGGTTGGCGCCGACGCTTACGGTGGCCTATCAACGGTCAACGTTGTTGCTCCCGGGCAATCTCGTCCGGGTGACAGTAGATTCAGACATTTCCTGGAATACGCCGCTGGGTCGTCAAGGATCATTACCGGGGATGGGCATCGTCGAAACCAAGAGCCCCGGCTCGTCAAGTGTGATTGACAAGGCATTATGGGGTAAAGGCCATCGGCCTGATCGGATTTCCAAGTATGCTACCGGGTTCGCCTATTTGACTCCCGGGACGCAAACCAACCGCTGGAATCGCACTATCGAACGCTACTTTGAAGCAACTCGGGTCAACGAGTTTCAACTTGAGGCGGTGTGCTGATGAAAGTAAGTGCGCAATCTGTTTCATTTAGGGACGGCCTTCGCCGCCTTGTCGCTCGTGTTACTCGTGTTACTCGCGCGTCTCATGTGGCTCGCGCTGCTAGTGATGCTGGCTCTGCCCGTGTCACCCGTGTCACCGATGTGACCCGTGTACCTCGCGCTGCTGGTCTTGCCCGTGTCACCCGAGTGGTTCGCGCGGCTCGTGGTGCCTGTGTCACCCGTGTGGCTCGCGCGGCTCGTGTGTCTCGTGTCACCCGGGTGGCTCGCGCTGCCCGTCGACCAGGTGCCGCGATGCTCAGTGTCGTTCTCGGGCTGTCGCTGGTTGGGTGTGCCTCGGGTGGTTTCCAAGGAACTCCGCAGGATCCGGCGTCATCATCAGCTTCAGTCAAAGTGCCGGCGTCCGTCCAAGAAGCCTTGGCTGAAGATCTCAGCGCGCATACCGTCACCGCTCCCGATAGCTCCGAGACGGTCGAGCTCAAATTAGACGGCGATAAGACAGCCGCATCAGATGTCGTACAGGTGGACGGCCAGATCGTAACCATCACCAAGCCCGGCAGCTATCACGTGAGCGGGACGCTTACCGACGGTCAACTCGTAGTGGATTCTAAGGCTGAAGGAGTCGCTTGGCTGGAGCTAGATGGGATCGATATCGCCAACTCGACCGGTTCAGCCTTGGTGGTGAAGAACGTTGAAAGTGCCGTCCTGACTCTTGCATCTGGGAGTACGAACACCTTGAGCGATGCAACTACCTACGTCTTCCCCGACGAGAAGACGACTGAGCCAGATGCCGCTCTCTTTTCCAGCAGTGATTTGACGATTACCGGAGCAGGGACGTTGAAGGTGACGGGTAACGCAGGTGATGCGATTGGCGCCAAGGACGGCCTCGTCATCGAAGGTGGCACATTAGATGTCACTGCAGCGGACGATGCCATCCGAGCCCGTGACTATTTGGTGGTGAACGGCGGTGCCCTCAATCTCACCGCGAAAGGCGACGGTCTAAAAGCCACTAACGATGAAGACGCAGGTGCCGGATATGTCTACATTAGCGGCGGCGAGATAAAAGTCGATGCCAAGACGGATTGCGTGCAAGCAGTCTCTGATGCCCTGGTCGGTGGTGGCGCTCTCAACCTGATGTGTGGTGATGACGGGGTTACCTCTGATGCTCGGCTAGTTGTCGATGCCGGCACCCTGACGATTGGGCAGTCTTATGAGGGTCTTGAGTCGGAGATCATCGTGGTGGCCGGCGGCACTCTCAATATCACCTCCAGTGACGACGGCATCAACGCCTCCAGTTCGCAGTCCAGTACGGCTGAGCAAGAGCAGCCGGGCGCTTATCCTTCGGCAAGTGGCGACGTGACACCAACTCAGCCAGGGGCAACCTCTGCCGCAGGTGGCGAAGTGTCGTCGGCTCAGCCGGACGTTGTTCCCACTGGGCAACCAGGGGAGGTGCCAGCTGGGCAGCCAAGCGCGGTGCCCACCGGGCAGCCAACTGCGGTGCCGACTGGCGTGCCAACTGAGCGGACGCATTCTCGTCCCGGTGGTGGCAGGCCAACCGACTTGCCTGTAGGTGAACGTCCGGCTGACGAACGTCCAACGGGCGCTTGGCCTACGGACGCACCAACCGCGATGCCCGACGAAGGTGCTGGCCGGGGCGGCGGCTTTGGTGGCGGCGCTGGTGGCGAAGGAGCTGAAGAGGGAGTGGCATTAGTCATTTCTGGTGGCGATCTCACCGTCAACGCCGAAGGCGACGGCATTGATTCAAACGGAACCGGCACCATGACCGGCGGCAAAGTTGTGGTCAATGGGCCGGTGTCAATGGGGAATGGGTCAATCGACGTTGCCGGCACCCTAGACATCTCTGGGGGAGAATTGACGGCTTCAGATTTGTCGGGGATGGCTGAGCCGCCGAGCGAATCAGCTAGCCAACAGTGGATAGCAGCCCAATTTGAGACGGCTCTACCTGCCGGATCAGAAGTTGTAGTTACAGCCGCCGACGGCACCGGACTCACCACCATCAAACTGGCCAAAGAGGCGACCACGGTCATCTATTCCGGCAAGGAGGTGAAATCTGGAACGACCTACACCATGAAATCAGATACGCAATCGGTGAGCGTAACCCCAAACCAGCCGCTAACTGGTTCGGCGACTCGGCATCGCTAATGACGCGCCTCCCCCAAGCGTTCATCGGATAGCCCGACTGTTTGGTGACCCGGTACTACAAGTAACCCACTGCAAACTCAAAGAAAGGAGAGAATTACCGTTTAGGAAAGCTCAGGCAGACCCATGAAAGGAGTGAATTAACGTTTAGAAACCCACAGCAAGACATCACAGACATCCGTGTTAGCAAAGGAAAGGAGTGAGCTTCCCTTAAGAAGACAGACGAAGGAAAGGAATGAATAACCGCTTAGAAGGCAAGGAGACGAGGATCGGTCTCCTTGCCTTCTAGTTTTTCAGGTAGCGGGTCACTGCATCTAACGGGAATACCACCGCTAGCCAGGTGCGGGCGATGTTAGTTCTCTTGCGCTTTGAGCTCGTTCGGCTGGGTTGGGTTTGCTCGGCTGGGTTTTGATTGGTTCGGGTTTTCTTGCTTGGTCGGGGGGGGTCTTGCCTGCCGGGAATCTCCAACTAGGCAAGCCACTTTTCTGACAGACGCTATCTCTTGCTAAGATCATCCGCATGTTGTCATAGATATTCCGGCCAACCAGCTCAATCTCTAAGGAATTCTATGTCTATCTCTGCAGCAATAACCCTGAACAACCTCGGCTTTGCCTGGCCGAACGGCGAAGTCGCCCTGGATGCGATTTCGGGCTCATTCTCCACTGCCAGGACGGGTTTAGTCGGCGACAACGGCTCGGGCAAATCGACGTTGCTTCGGCTTATGGCCGGCGAGCTGCAACCGACGTCGGGCACCATTGCCGTTTCGGGACAGGTTGGCTATCTTCCGCAGCTGTTGAGGCTGGACGGGCGAAAGACGGTTGCCGATCTGCTGGGTGTTGGGGAGAAGATTGCGGCGCTAAATGCCATCGAGGCGGGATCGGCCGACGCCGGGTATTTCGACATCGTCGGCGATGACTGGGATATTGAGGCGCGGGCGGCAGAATCCCTGGCCGAAGTTGGTTTGGGGCACATTGGCCTTGATCGCAGCCAAGCGGAGCTCTCCGGCGGGGAGTCGATGCTGCTGGCAGTGTTGGGGTTGCGGCTGCAAGGTGCGTCCATTTCTTTGCTTGATGAGCCCACCAACAATCTTGACCGCGACTATCGCGCCCGAGTTGGCTCACTCTTGGCAACTTGGCCCGGGACGCTGGTGGTTGTCAGCCACGACGAAGGCATCCTAAACCAGCTCGATGAGATTGCGGAGCTCTATGCCGGCCAACTCAGTGTTTTCGGCGGCTCGTTTAGCCAATGGCAGCTCTATCTGGCGCGGCAGCAGGAGGCGGCGGAGCAGTCTGTGCGCGTCGCCCAGCAGCGCCTTAAGGCCGAACGGAAAGAGAAGGCGGCGGCGGAAACTAGAATTGCCCGCCGGGTGAAGGCCGGCAAAAAGGCGGCAGCCAACAATTTGGGTGGTAAAGGCCTGATCGACAAGCGCATTAACGCCTCTGAGAAAGCCATCGGGAAGTTGCGCAGCGACGGCAGTGAGCGCATCGACTCGGCCAAAAGCGAGTTGGCCCAGGCTGAGAGTCGGCTGCGCGACGATGAAGCCATCCGGCTGGATCTGCCCGATCCGGACGTCCCGCATTCGCGGCGGATAGCCGAACTTGTGGCAACCAACCGCACAGTCATCGTCCAAGGGCCAGAGCGCATCGCCATTGTCGGGTCAAACGGCGTCGGAAAATCTACGCTGCTCAATAACCTGCGCAAAGGGATAGTTGGGGGTAATGGGAAAGTGGCGGCGGTTGGCGGACGGCTGCTCACCGATCGGGTGGGGTATCTGGATCAGTTTTTGGGTGATCTTGACGAGGAGGCAAACGCGGTGGCGAATGTTTTAGCCATCGCCCCGCAAGTCCCTCCTGGAGAAATCCGCAATCGATTGGCCCGGATGCTGTTGCGCGGGGATTCGGTTAATAGGCCGGTGTCGTCGCTTTCCGGCGGGGAACGTTTCCGGGTCGCGCTGGCCCGGCTGCTTTTGGCAGATCCGCCCTTGCAGCTGCTGATCTTGGACGAACCCACGAATAATCTGGATATGCGCAGCGTTGCCCAACTCAGCGAGGCGCTCTCCCTTTACCGGGGTGCCCTGATAGTCGTCAGCCATGATGACGCTTTCCTGGAAAAGCTGGGCCCCGACCAAGTGCTGGGGCTAAACGCTGCCGGCGGTTTAGATTCTTTGCGCTAACGAGTGCGAGTTCGCCAAGGCAGGCGGAGGCTGAAACCACGGGGCTGCGTATCGGCGTGGCGTGGGATGGGTGGGCGCGCTGCCGTTTCCGGCTGTTTGGCTGCCGCTGATGTTGGCAGGCTAAGCGCGTCAATCACCACAATGGAATCATCGAAACCGTCTGCGGCTGCGGTGTCAGCCGGAGCAGCGTCTAGCTTTATGTCTGGTGATTCGGCGGCCGCTTCAAGAGCGGTTTGCCCTTCGACGTCGTTTTTTTCACCCTCGTCCAGAATCTCGGGAACCGGGAACTGCGAGACCCGGGCGGCGTAGCGCTGCCGGGCAGCTTCGCCGGTAGTGCCAATCACTTCGCCGATCAGCCGCCAAGAAATTCGATGCGCCCGAGCCAGAGAGATAGCCTCAGCCAAGTCGCGTTCGGCGGCATCGCGCCGCCAAGCTGCCAGCTCGACAGCCTCTATCGGCGGCATCCGCACTTGGGTGTCAATGTGTTTTGGGGAATAGATTTCGAAGTCATCGGCAAACGCGTCGGCGCGTTCCACCAATTCTTGTAAAGACCGCCGCATACTGACCACCTTGAACAATTGTGGCCTCTTGCCACTATTCAAAGATTACTTGCCGACGTCTTTTTTTCCGGTGGAACGCGCCGTTTGGCGTTTCGCGTTTCTCAGCTCAGTTTGACGCTGGTCTTCTTGTCGAAAGACCCAAGGCTGTAGACCCCGATGCTCCCAGCCGTGCAGACGTACAATTCTTTTCCGATGGTCAATCCCCGCACCGGAGAACTTGCGGGATCGAAATATGAGGGATTGGCGTCTGCTGGCGAAATGGGCAATTCCTTACGCAGCTTGAAGCCCTTTTCGGCATCCAACGAGTAGAGCTGATAGCTCCATTCCGGGGTAGTGTTGCCCCACGAGACCGTCGCGAAGCCGATCAGATTTTGCTCTGGGGAGAACAAGATAGCCTTGTGCTCAGTCAGTGCCTCCGCGAAATCACCGCTGATCCTGGTTTTCGCGCTCTCGGTGACGTCATATGGGTCAGAGATGTCAAAGAGGCTGAGCTTGAGGCCGTAAGTGTTGCCGAAGTTGTCACCTTCAACTCCAAAGCCGACGAGTAATTTGTCTGACCAAGGCTGCATGTAGCTGCTAAATCCAGGGATCTTCAACGCGCTCATGACCTTGGGCTTCTTGGGATTGCTCAGGTCGATAGCGAAGAGCGGGTCAACTCGTTCGAAAGTCACCACGTAGGCAACCGCCTTGTCGAAACGCACCGACTTCACTTCCTCATTTTTGACCAACGCGGGTATCGAACCCACCACCTTCAAATCTTGGTTGAGGACGAATAGGGCAGCTTGGTCTTGATAAATATGGTCGACGGTGGAAGTGCTAGGCACAGTGGTGACGATGCGGAAGTTTCCGGAGTACTCGTCAAAGGCAAACTGGTTGATGGCAGCCCCCGGGATGTTTGCGGTAGCCGCTACTTCTAGCTTGCCGCCGTTGAGGTTAATGCGTGCCAACTGGGTGACGGTATTGACCGACTTCTTATCGACATTGGCCGCTTTGGCCTCTTTGTCGGTGAGCTTGCCCTCATAATCGGTGGCGCCTAGATATAAGGAGCCGCCGCTCATATAAACCGTCTCCGAACCACCCAGAATTGCTTGCTGTCCCAGGCGCTTTTGCGAAACGAGGTCTATGGCGCTTGCCACCGCATAACGCGGGCCGTTCGCATTCTTGAAGATGCTGATATCGGCGGGAATCAGTGGCTTCTCGGCACCCATATCGGTAATGGCGGGGACGAACGTGCGCGGCTGTGCCGGGACGGCCGGATCATAAATGGTGTAGTCGCTGACTAAATACAGGACGTTGTCTAAAAGCCGGGAGGTGACCAGCGAGCCGCTTTGCCCAAATGAACTCAGGTAGGACGGCTTGGCCGGGTCGGAGATATCGTACAAAAACGCGTAGGTCTTATTTGCGTCATATGGGACGTAGGCGGGCTCGCCGTTGCGATTTTGATCTAGGACGCCCAACCGCGGGCTGTACTCGTTGACCAGTAAAACCAAGGTCGAATCGAAGAGCATCATGTCAGAAATAGCACCCAGGGTGCCCTCAGATTTGGGGTCACCGTCAGCGGCTGTCTTCGGGGTGTCGATCTTGGCGATTTCTTTCGATGACGCTCCCTTCGCGGAGATGATTCTCACCTGTTTTCCAGACGCCGCAAAAATGGATTTCCCATCGGTCTTGACGACGTCGCCCTCGTCAATGCCCGCAACTTGAACGTTGGTCTTGGAGTAGCCGTCTGAGTTCACCCCGGCTCCCGCAGAGGTATAGGCGCCCGAAGAAGCTGAATCAGAAATCGATTCAGCGGCCGGCGCGGGCATAGCCGCCTGGTCTGGTGCCAGACCCCACATGTCTTTGATTGACCCGACGTCTGAGCTTTGCCGGATAACATCACCTCCCAGGGCATTCCCGAAGCGCATGACAGCTGCGGCCACAGCCTTGTAGATGTCTGAATAATCGCCGGCCAAAGCCACTTGCGCAGAGTTAGTCGGCGCAGGCTGCGGTGATCTGGCGGGAGCTATTTCCGGCATTTCGGGGACTCCGCCGGAGCTGTTGTATGCCGTCCCAAATTGGCCCAGGCCAATGCTGAGCGTGGTGACCGCAAATACACAGGCGGCCGCCGAGACCCAGATGGCAATTTGCGACTTGTTGGCCTTTTTCTTTCCGCGGCCGGCTTCGATCTCGGTGACGTTTGCAGTCTTGCCCGCTAAGGCGTCTCCAGCGTCGAGGAGGGCAAATAGATCGGTTTTTACCGAATCGCTCGGTTTCATTTGTTCCGCCATCTTGGCGAAAATATCGTCACTCATCGAAGAGTCCTCCTGTTAGTTGGCTGCGCAGCATTTCCCTGCCTCGTGAAAGCCGCATCTTCACGGCTCCGGCTGCTAGATCCAAGATCTCCGCGATGCGTAACACCGGGAGGTCTTCGAAGTAGAACAGGTGTAAAACCGTTCGGTAGTTTTCCGGCAGATCACTCAAAGCCCGAAAGACCGCGTCTTGCTCGTCAGTCTTGAAAGAAAAGACATCGGGCAGGTCGGCGGCGTGTTCGGCGGTGAGCGGGACGACTCGGGTGCGCCACGAATTCGCGACCACCCGTTTGGCACAGTTCATGGTGGCGACGATGAGCCAAGCCTTTAGGTGTTCCTCATTCCGGCAATCGGGGTGTTTGCGGTGATACGCCAGGAAGGTTTCCTGGAAAACGTCGTCCGCGTCAACACGGCATTTGGTATGGGTCAAGGCGATCGCGTACACCATAGACTCATAGCGGGAGATCACCGCGCGGGTTTCGCGGGCGGACACGCACAGGGGGGTGTCGTCGGAATCGCTGTAAACGCCAACTGCGGCTAAACCGCCCGCTGCTGCGCTGCCGTCCATCTGTGCCCCCGTTGTTTTCCGGTGAGACTGGTCGCCTTGTGGCGAATCCTACTAGTCGTCATAAACAACTCCCGTGGGAGCGGGAAAAGGTAACAGGAGTTTTGCGCAACATCTTCTCCATTCCAGCCCTGAGCGCCGACATCCAAGACACTTTCCAAGGTCTAGTGTTGATCGTGGTCATTCTTATTCAGACGGTCGGCCCGGCTTTGAGAGAGAAGCGAACCTTCTCTCGAAGACCGAAAGCAGGGGTGGGCGAGCAAGAATAGCAACGGGGGTTGCACTCGAAACCCGGGGAAGTGAGATTATGCTCCCCGCGCTGACGATGAAAGCCGAACGGCCCGGGTTGGCGGGGGATGATCTATTTGCGGGACGCTAGTCGGCTAGCCCGAGTTCGTTGATTGACTGCTGGATGGCCACTGCCGCCGCTCCCCGCGCCCAGATGAGCGGATCGTCGGGGAGAATTTGGAGCGGCACTTCGGCGGCCAATGGGTTCCGGGCGTACCGGAGCCCTTCCGCCAATGCCGGTGCGGCCACTTGCGCAAGTCGCCAGCCTTCGCCGGTTAGGATGACCCGCTGCGGGAGCGCGATATTCGCAACCGCGGCTATCAGCATTCCGTAGGCGTATCCGGCTTGGTCTACGACAGCGCGGGCTTCCGGGTCGCCTGCCGCCGCCAGGTCAAGGGCCTGGTCATAGGTGACCGGCCTTCCAAGGCGCTGGCTGGTCTGATTCGAGATCGACTCACAGCGCAGATACGCGCTTGCGCAGCCGCGATGGCTTCGCTCGCATTGCGGGCCGCCGGTGGGGTCGATTGGCTGATGCCCGATGAGTCCCAGCCCGGCGTCTGGGCTGGTCACCAGGCGGTTGTTGAGCACCAGCCCGCCGCCGACTCCAGAGCCGGTCGTGATTACCGCGAAGCTTCCGATTTCGCGTCCGGCGCCGAACCAGTTTTCGGCCTCGAGAAGGGACTCGATGTCGTTGGTGGCAACCACTGGCATCTCAAGGAGTGGTTTCGCAATCGCCTTCAAGTCGACATCGTGCCAATCCAGGAAGTAGGCCGAGCGAATCGCGGTGTAGTTGTCAACCGCGCCGCCAAGCCCCAGCCCGACCGCGCGCACGGCTAAATCCTGGGCAAGGTCGGCTACCAGGTCTGCCATCTGTTTCAGCACCGATGCGGGCTCGTGAGAGTGGATTTCCGTCGTGGCTGTCCGCAGGGGTTGGGTGCGCAGGTCTGTCAAGACGGCGAAGGCGGCCTCCCCGGTCAGTTTTATTCCGACGAAGTGCTCAAGCGAGGCGTCGACGTCAAGCGGTTCAAGCGGGCGGCCGCCAGTTGGCGTGGGTTCGCAGTTTGGCACTTCGAGAAGCACCTTTGCCTTGATCAAAGGGTTTGTTATCCGGCTGAGGCTGGCCGACGAGAGACCGGTGCGCGCTGCGAGCTCGGTTCGGGACAGCGGGCCATCTCGCAGTATCTCAAGGGTGATTAGGCGCGCCGAGTCTGTGAATGACTCCCACGGGATTCGTTTGCTCATTGAGACCATCCTTTTCTTTAGAACAAATAATACCCTGTCTTCCGAGATATTGCCGATCTTGATATCCGCAAGATTCTATGGAGTTTTGCGCTTTAACTCTTGCGCAAAGGGCTGCATTGATGTTAGTTTTGTCAAAACGAAAACTCATTGAGGAGAAGATCGTTATACAACCAACCGAGAGGATACGAATGAAATCCCGACGTACCATCGGCATCGCGCTTGCGGCTATCTCCGGCCTTGTGGCCATGGCAGCTTGCAGCAGCCCGGCGCCGACGCAGACTAGCGTTTCCACGCCACCTTCACAGTCGCAACCTGCCGGGGATGCGACCATCACCTATTGGCATGCCTACTCAGCCGATTCGCAGGAGATCACCGTCCTGGAGAAGACTGTTATTCCGGCTTTCGAGGCGGCCAACCCCGGCGTAAAGGTCACTTCGGTGCCGGTGCCTTACGACGATTTGCACCAAAAGCTGGTTACCGGCATCGCCGGCGGCGAATTGCCCGACGTGGTGCGCTCCGACATTATCTGGGTGCCCGAGTTGGCCAATCTCGGCGTCTTAGAACCGCTAGACACCGCGATGGGCGATTTCCAGGCGATCTCCCAGGCCGTCTACCCGGGGCCTTTGGCCACCAACAAGTGGAAAGACCACTACTACGGCCTGCCGTTAGACACCAACACCCTGGTGATGCTGAACAACCCGGCCGCCTTCGACAAGGCCGGGGTGAAGATGCCCTCCACCCTGAAGGAGTTCGCAGGCCTAGCCGATACGTTCAAGGCCAAGGACGTCGCCTTGTACGCCGACGGCAATCTCAACGGTTGGAATGTGCTGCCGTTCATCTGGTCTTTTGGTGAAGACATCGTTAGCCCGGACGTCACCAAGGCCACCGGTATCCTCCACGGCCCGCAGTCTGTGGCCGCCATCCAAGCCCTGTACGCCCTATACAGACCGGGTGCTATCCCCGCCTTTGTCACCCAGGACGGCGCGACCGACCCGGCTGACGGCTTTTCTCAGGCAAAGTACGCCACCATGATGGGCGGCCCTTGGATGTATCCGATTTTGGAAGGCAGCTTCCCCGACCTCAAGTTTGAGGCCACCATGTTGCCTGCCGGCGACGGCGGCTCGATCTCGGTCGTCGGCGGCGAGGACATTGTGATGACCTCCGCCTCAAAGAACAAAGAGGCTGCCGCGAAGTTCATCTCATATCTGCTGGGCGAGGAGACGCAGAAGGAGTTCGCCAAAATCGGCCAGATGCCGGTGCTTAGCTCGCTTGCCGGCGATCTCACCGCGATTCAGCCGTACTACGCCACCTTCTCCGAGCAGCTTAAGACTGCCAAGCCGCGCCCGGCCACCCCGGCGTGGACTGAGATGGACACCAGGCTCGAAGCCGCTTTGCAAGAGTTGTTCCTGGGCGGCGGCGATGTGCGCAAGACCCTTGACTCGCTGGCGGCAGAATTCGACGGTCTCTTGGCCCAGTACCAGTAAGCCTCGACAGTGGCCGCAGCGCTGAGCGGTGCGAATACGCTGGCTCCGCGCCGGAGGAGGGGTAACCCCTCCTCCGGTCGGGGTTGGCGTTCTCCCGCCTACCTTTTCCTACTTCCGGGGTTTGCCGTTTTCTCCCTGGTGATGATCTATCCGACCGTCCAAGCGCTCATCATGAGCCTAGAGAAATGGTCGCCCGCTCCCGGTGTGGAGAACACCTTCGTCGGCCTCGCCAACTACGCGAAAGCCTTTGGGGATCCGATCTTCTGGCGGGCGATGGCGAACTCCGGCGTATATACGGCGGTGACCGTGCCCGGCCAGATTGTGCTCGGGCTGATCTGCGCGGTGGCTTTGAACCGGGCGCTGGCCGGCCGGACGGCTTTTCGCATCATGGTCTACATTCCGGTGATCACTTCCTGGGTGGTTGTCTCGGTGCTGTTCAAGTATCTGTTCGCCACCGACGGCGGGCTGGTCAACTGGCTGTTGGCCGACGCAACCTCCTTGATGGATCAAGGTGTCGATTGGTACAACGGGCGCTGGACGGCGATGGTGGCCATCTGCGGCCTGGGTATCTGGAAAGGCGTGGGCTGGACGATGCTCATCTTCCTCGCCGCGCTGCAAGCCGTCCCGGAATCGCTGTACGAGGCGGCTTGCGTGGATGGCGCGCAAGGTTGGCAGCAATTCTGGCACATCACGTTGCCGTCAATCCGTCGCACAACACTGTTCATCACCATCATGCTCGTCATTGGGGCTTTCAACGTCTTCGTCTCGGTGCAGCTCACCACCAACGGCGGTCCGGCCAACCTCACGCAGGTGCCGCTCACCTATCTGTACCGGCAAGCGTTCAACTTCCTGGATTTCGGATACGGCTCGGCCATTGCGTTCATGCTCACCGCCCTCATCTTTGCGCTGTCCATCGGGCAATACAGCCTGGGCAGCAAATCTGCACAGGACGCGGCGGCATGAGAATCAAACAGAAAAAGCTCCTTGTCGCCGCAGTGCGCTACATGGTGCTCTCGGTGGCATCGCTGGTGTCCCTCACGCCGCTCATCTACATGTTTTTGACCTCGCTGAAAGAAAACGCTTTCATGCTTACCTCCCCGGCGGACGTCGTCCAAGGCAATAAAACCTTTGCCAACTACGCCGAGGCTTGGGAGACGGGCAAGCTCTCACTGAGCTTCATGAACTCGCTGCTGGTCACCGTCGCCACCACCATTCTCGTAGTACTGCTCGGTTCCATGATGGCCTACGCCCTCGCCCGCTTCGAGTTCCCCGGCAAGTCGGTATTCTTCGCTCTGATCATCCTGGAGTTGATGATCCCGTCGATCATGCTGGTGATTCCGCAGTTCGTCCTCGCCAAGGATTTGCATCTGCTGGACAACCGCCTGGGGCTGCTGCTGGTCTATGTGGGCACGAATCTGGCTTTCAACACCTTCTTGATGCGCGGCTTCTTCGAAGGCATCCCCAAAGAGTTGGACGAGGCGATGATCATCGATGGGGCGGGTGCTTGGCGGCGTTACACGTCTTTGATGCTCCCGCTTGCCAAGCCCGCACTGGCGACAGCCGCCATCTTCTCCTTCCTCGGCGCGTGGGACGAGTACGTGTGGGCGATGACCATCATCAATGATCCGGCCAAACGCACCCTGCCGGTGGCTATCGCCATGTTCTCTGGCGCGCACTCCACCAATTGGGGTCTGACTTTCGCCGCAGCCTGCATCGCGCTTATTCCGGTGCTGGTTGTCTTCTTCATCTTCCAACGCCAACTTGTCGGCGGCATCACTTCAGGAGCCTTGAAATCATGAAACCCACTTCGCGACTCGACTGGGTGTCCCAGGCGGGCATCCGCGTCATTAAGGACAATCAGGACGTATCCGGCGCTTTCTTGGCTAGCCCGAATTTCCGCGTATACCGCTACTCCTGGGTTCGGGACGGTAGCTACATCGCCATGGCGCTTTCCCAAGCAGGAGAGCGGCAAGCCTCAGCTGCCTTTCACAATTGGACGGCAAGAGCGGTCACCTCGCAGGCGGATAAAATCACCGCCCTGTCGAAGGCAGCCCGTCAGGGGCGGCAACTCGACCAGCGGCTATTCCTGCCCACCAGATATCTGGTCGACGGGAGCGTCGAGACTGGTGGCGACTCCTGGCCAAACACGCAGTTCGACGGCTATGGCACTTGGCTTTGGGCGCTCGCCGACCATCTCGGCGGCAAGCCGGTGTCCCAGGAGCAGGCGGTGGTGCTGGCTGCCGACTACCTTGCCTCGGTTTGGCAATTGCCCTGCTACGACTATTGGGAGGAATTCGGCGACCGCCAACACACCTCAACTTTGGCGGCGATTGCGGCTGGCCTGCGGGCGGCGGCCGACCTGACTGGCAAACCGCGTTACGGCCAGGTCGCGCAAGATGTGTGGGCGTGGGTGCTGGAACACTGCGTCAAAGATGGGATGTTTGTGAAAGGGCCGCAAGACTCGCGGGTGGACGCCTCACTGCTGTCGTTGGCGGTGCCATTGGGCCTGACAGCTGTTGACGACCCGGTATACGCCGCGACCCTGGCCCGTATTGAAGCAGAATTGGTGTCGCCCGCCGGGGGAGTCTGGCGCTATCTGGGTGACAGCTATTTTGGAGGCGGAGCTTGGGTGCTACTCGCCTGCTGGCTTGGCTTGGCGCAGCTCAAGTCCGGGCGGGCGGCTGCGGCGCAGGCCAGCCTTGGTTGGGCTTCCGGCTTTGCTTCTAGCGCCGGCTGGTTGCCCGAGCAGATCACCGACCCAGACCACACGCAACAGCCCGAGTGGCGCACCCCTTGGGCTGAGAAATGGGGAGAGCCCGCTAACCCGCTTCTCTGGTCGCAAGCCATGTACATTTTGCTCGATGACAGGCTGGCCCGGGTCGACGCGGAAGATAGTTCTTCAACAGACAAGTCGTCAATCATGGCCATGGCTGACCCGGGTCGACGCGGAAGATAGCGGCTTATGATCCGGATATTCCCCACCAGCACCTGGTATCGGCCGACTAGCGAAGTCGTCGTCGCGTTGGAGGCCGACGCTGCCGACCTGCCGCTGTTGCGTGACGCCAGTCTTTTGGTCTCGGCGCTGGAGCGGACAGTGGGTGTGCTTCCAGCGGCGAGTGCCGGTGAGATTGTGCTGGGCAAATATCGCTTGGGCGCGTACGGGATTGATCTGCTCGATGATTCCGGCAAGGTGTTGGCGTCCACCGCATTCGATGTGCTAAACAGCGCCTTGGATCGTCCCCGCTACGGTTTCCTGACATCCTTTGGTTCGGGTGTGCCGCTCAGCCAAGTGCAACGCCACTTCCTGCGATTGCATCTGAATATGGCGCAGTACTATGACTGGGCTTGGCGAC
>JAITSW010000232.1 GCA_031287505.1 Propionibacteriaceae bacterium | reverse complement strand
GATCGGTGCCGTGGCCGTATAAAACTGCCGGGACCAACCCCTCGCGGCGAACGCGGCGCGCCGCACCTTTGCCAAATTCGGTGCGGGACTTGGCGGCAATAATCACATCTGCCATTTTTCCTCCTGAGCTAAGTTGAGATTCCAGCCCAGCGAGAACCAGTCGATTACGGGAAACAACCCCTCGCCAGGACAACTCGCCTATTTTAGCGGTTGAAGCCGCAGTTGTTGAAATTGCTCCTGTTTGGAAGCGTTCCTTAGTCGCCTCCCTCTTGCAAAACCCGGAAGCGGCCAAGGCCGCCAACAGGACGAAGGCCATGGCGGTCTCGCCTACACAGATAACACTTTGGCAAAGATCGAACACGGAGGGACGATAGGGCGTTAGCCTATGGCAGATAAGAGGCATACTGGAAGCTGTAGTCGCGAGAGGAGGACGGTGAACAAGGTAGCTAGGCTGTTCGACGCACCTTGGAGCCGTAACCCTAAACTTGGGCTGGCGCTGATTCTCGCCAGTTCGGCGTTGACCATCATTATCGGGTTCGCCGGCCCCAGCACAGTCGCGCTGACGCTGGGTGAGCGCAACAACCTACTCCCCCCCTGGTATCTGCCCTATTCGCTGGCGAATTGGAGCCAGTGGATTTGCGCGCCGACCTTGTGGATCGGCATTTCACTGGGCGCCATCGGGCTTTGGATCTGCATTCGCAGCCTTCAAAATGGCTGGCTACCACGTCCTTGGCGGCTATTTGCCCTAGGTGCGACGTTGAGCACCGGCACGGCGCTGGTTTTGCCGATGACTTCTGGGGACGTCCTGATGTACGCCTCTTACGGACGCCTGCAGGTGCTCGGACTCAACCCCTACAACATCACTCCGGCGCAACTGCGGCGCCATGAATTCGACCCGGTGCTGCGGTGGACGGAACAGCCGTGGCCCGACACCCCCAGCGTCTACGGGCCGATAGCCTCTTGGTCGCAATGGCTTGCCGCTTTCCTCGGCGGCGACAACATGCACGACATCGTCTTCTGGCTGCAGATGATGGCGCTCATCCCATTCATCATCATCGGCGCCATCGCCCTGGCCTTGACCCGCCAGGATCAGGCCGCGCAAGCCCGGGCCGCGCTCTTGACCGTCCTGAATCCGCTGATGATCTGGTCTGTCATCGCAGGTGCCCACAATGAAGCCCTGACGCTGGTCTTCGCGATCACCGCTTTGCTCTTCATCCGACGACATCCCTTCCTAGCCGGCATCTGCATCGGGTTGGCCGGGACGGTGAAAGTCTCGTTGGTCTTTTACGGCTTGGCCATGCTTTGGGCATATCGGGGCGATTGGCGCCGGATCATCTTGCTGGGCTTGGGCGCCCTGATCCCGCTGGGGCTTGCCTATGGCCTCTGGGCGCGAGAGGCGCTGCTGGCCGCGCAACGCAATACCGGCTATATCTCCGGCGGGTCTTGGGCGCCTCCGATGCGATTCGGGCTGACCCTGATCTTGGGCGACGGAAATGCCCGCGCGATAATCGGAGTCCTCGGCTGGATTGGACTGGTCGGGGTGGCTTTCCTGCTTTCCAAAGCCCTGCCCTGGCAAGCTGTTCCCGGCCTGGCACAGGGCATTCGCCCACAAGATGACCCGCTCACCGTCACAGCCCGCACGGCGGTAATCCTCACCGCCGGATGGCTGCTCACCTCGCCCTACACCTTGAGCTGGTACGACCTAATTATCTGGGTGCCACTGGGCATTTTGGGGACGTCGAAGCTGGATTCCCTCTTGATTTGGCGCGGGGCATTGCTCTCGGTCGCCTACGTCACAGCCCGTTCCGTCCAATTCTCGCAAGAGATGGAATATGTGACTTTTTTCCTGCGGGATGTGCTCTGCTCCTGGGGGCAGATCTTGGTATTGGCGGCCCTGGCCATCTGGTGCTGGCGCGAGTGGGCCGACAACTCCTCTTGGTCGCTTCGATCCAACGTTCGAAATCTCTTACTGCGTCTGCGCAAATCAAGGGACGGGGTAAAGCGATAGCCTTAGCGGGTGCTCGGATACTTCGGCCCGGCGGGAACCTTCACCCATCAGGCTCTGCTTGCCTTTCACCAGGATGAGGCTGTCCCCTATCCGACGGTGGGCAGCGCGCTGGCGGCCGTACGCGAGGGCAAAGTCGAAGCGGTGGTCGTCCCTGTGGAAAACTCCGTCGAAGGCGGCGTCAGCGTCACCTTAGACAATCTCGCCGGCGGCCGGTGTTTGATGATTCGGCGCGAAATCCTCGTTGAGGTGCAGTTTGATTTGTGCGTCCGCCCGGGGACGAAGCTGGAGGAAGTCCGGCACGTCCTCACCCATAGCCATGCGGCCGCGCAGACCCGGGAATGGATTGCCGCGAATCTACCCAAAGCCACCCTGCATGAGGGAGGATCGACAGCTGCGGCCGCCAAAGAAGTCTGCGATCCGGAGAGCAAATACGATGCGGCCGTGTGCGCCCAGGTTGCCGGTGATCTTTACGGCCTCGACCATGCCGCCCGGGGCATAGCCGACAATCCGGGAGCCGTCACCCGCTTTGCGCTAGTCTCGCTGCCCGACACCCCCCCACCGCCCACAGGAGCCGATAAGACCACGCTGGCGGTTTACCTGCATCAAGACCAGCCCGGCGCACTGCTCTCCATGCTGGAGCAATTCGCCGCGCGGGGCGTAAACCTGTGCCGCATTGAGTCCCGTCCCACAAAAGCCGGCTTGGGCAACTACTTCTTCTCCATCGACGTCGAAGCGCACATTCTTGAGCCGCGTTTTGCCGAGACGCTGATGGGCTTGCACCGGGTGATGGGTGATGTCGTCTTCCTGGGCTCCTATCCGCGCGCCGACAAGGTCGCGCCCGACATCCCAGCCGGTTATAAAAACGAGGAATTCGCCGCTGCCAAGGCTTGGTACAAAGCGCTGATCAATCCGCCTAAGTAAGCGGTAGGCTTTGGGCTTGTGATTGATCCGAAATTGTTGCGCACCGACCCTGATCGGATTCGACGCTCGCAGGAGGCACGTGGAGA
>JAITSW010000218.1 GCA_031287505.1 Propionibacteriaceae bacterium | reverse complement strand
AAGATCCCCAATCAGGCATGGTTTGAGCCCCACTCGTTAATTGCCGCGATTTGCGTGGAAACTATCTCTGGGGGCTGGTCTTCGAATTTCCCGATAGCCAAGTCCCAGTAGTTGGCAGTTCCCGCGTCTTTGTAAACCATATTCCCATCCTCGCCAAACTCGTGGCATAGCCCGGCGTTCTGCCCATTGTATCGGTGGGCGGGGCTGTCGTCCTAGAAGATGGTCTCGGGTATGCGGCTGATAGTTTGGAATGCTAACTTAATGGTGTTATCTGAGGAGGATTCATGGATGTCATCATCTGTAAAAACGACACCGAAGTCGGGGCGTATGCCGCCGCCAAAATTGCCAAAGTAGCCCGGCAAGTCGGCTCTCAAGTCACTATCGGTGTGGCCACGGGATCGTCGCCGCTACGCACTTATCAGGCGCTGGCCGCCATGGTTGCCGCTGGTCAACTTGATTTGTCTCAAGGCTCCGCCTTTGCCTTGGACGAATATGTGGGGTTGCCGTTTGGGCACCCGCAGACGTATCACGAGGTCATTCGCAAAACGGTGACCGAGCCGCTTGGCCTTGATCCGGCGCGCGTGCATTGCCCAAACGGTTTTGCCGAGGATTTGCGGCAGGCTTGCGCGGATTATGAGGCGGCCATCAAGCAAGCCGGCGGCGTCGATATTCAGATACTCGGGCTGGGCTCTAACGGGCATATTGGCTTCAATGAACCCACGTCTTCGCTCAATTCCCGCACCCGTATCAAAACTCTCACCGAGCAGACCCGTAAAGACAACCAGCGCTTTTTTGCCAGCTTGGATGAAGTGCCCAGGCATTGCCTAACCCAGGGTTTGGGCACCATCATGGCCGCGCGACACGTTGTGCTGGTGGCCAATGGCAAAAACAAGGCGGCGGCCGTCAAGTCGGTGATTGAAGGCCCGATCACGGCGATGTTCCCCGGATCGGTGCTGCAAATGCATCAATGGGCGACGATTATCATCGACGAGGCGGCGGCCACCGAGTTGGAACTTGCTGATTATTACCGTCAGATGTACGACAATTTGCCCGATTGGCAGCGGGTGATGCTTCCTACCGGCGACGTCGGGTAAGCCATGATTATCGCGGGTCGGCAGCTCTGGAATGCCCTGAGCGCTAGCTTTGAGCCGGGCTGGCTGGAAGTAATTGGCGGACGCATATCGCGCCTTGTTTGGGAGGACTTTTCGGGGACGCCGGATGTTGCCCTTCTCGGTTTTGCGACTCCCGGGCTGGTGGATGTGCATTCGCATGGCGCGGGAGGAGCGGCTTTCACCGAGGGCGCTGCTGCGGCGCGGATCGCCTTGGCGGCGCATCTTGAGGCGGGCACGACCACCGTGATTGCCTCTTTGGTGACAGCTGGGCTAGCCGAGTTGCGCACGCAGATCGAAGCTCTGATTCCGCTGGTGGAAAATGGCGAGTTGGCTGGTATTCATCTTGAGGGCCCGTGGATTTCGCCGAAGCAGCGCGGCGCGCACGACCCGGATAAGCTTGCCTTGCCGGATGCCCAGGCTGTTGAGGCCGTGCTGGGGTATGGCTCTGAGATTATCCGCATGGTGACGATTGCGCCCGAGCTTCCAGGGGCGCTGGAGGCCATTTCTAGTTTTGCCGCCGCCGGTATCGTGGCCGCTATCGGGCATACCGCCGCCGATTTCGCCGTGACACAGGCTGGCGTCACCGCCGGGGCCACCGGCGTCACGCATATGTTCAATGCGATGCCAGATTTGAAGAAGCGCGAGCCGGGCCCGGTTTTGGCGGCTTTGGAAGCGGAACAGGTCTTCTTGGAGCTGATTTTTGACGGTTTCCACATTGACCCGCGGTTAGCGGTGTTCATCGGCAAGAATTACCCCGGGCGCACCGTCTTGATAACGGATGCCATGGCTGCGGCGGGTTTGGGCGACGGAGACTATGCGCTGGGCGGTTTGCCGGTGACGGTGGCCAACGGGCAGGCGCGGATCTCGGGAACGGAAACCATCGCGGGTAGCACCATCAGGCTTGCCGATGCCGTCCGTTTGGCAACCCAGGCCGGGGTTCCGCTGGCTGCCGCTGTGGGGTTGGCCACCGCAAATCCGGCGGCTTATCTGCAAATTCCCAAAGTTGGACGGCTGGATGTCGGTTTCCATGCCGACTTGGTGGAATTTGACGCCGACACTCTCAAAGTGTGCAGGGTAATGCGCCGTGGCCAGTGGCGCTGAGTAGGCGATAAATAACGAAATGATTACGGTTGGCGGGGCAACTTGACTTGGCATACATAAGTAAGGTTTACTAACAAATGTGTTAGGCAAGGATGCCCCGGCGTTGGCAAACAGCAAAAGAGCCACAACCGTGAGTTCTCGGGTTCCGCGCGCGGCATCGGCCGGGCGCTCGCGCATCCGTCCCCAAGACGGTCGGCAAAACAATCTCTCTTTGGTGCTTCAGACGCTTTACGACACCCCGGAAATATCTCGCGCGGATCTTTCGCGTGCTACCGGCTTGACGCGCGTCACCATCTCCGATTTGGTGGCGGAGTTGCTCGGCAGCGGGCTGCTCGCTGAAGTTGGGAGTTCGGACGCGATCCGTCCTGGAAAGCCGGCGACGCTGCTTACCGTAGCCGAATACTCGCGCGACATTATTGCGGTTGACCTTTCTGGCGGCGAGGCTATCACCGGGGCTATCTGCAACATCGGAGGCAAGATCCGCTACCGCGCCGAACGGCAACTTGGCGATGCCAAGGGCGAAGAAGTGCTTCGATCGCTCATTTCATTCATCTCAGAGCTGGTCAAAAAATCAGACAAGGAGATTTTGGGCATCTGTGTCGGCACCCCCGGCACGGTAGACCCGAGTGGAAAAGAAGTCTCCGCCGCCAATTTAGATTGGCATCGCCTAAAGCTGTCCGCCGAACTTGGCAAGGCCTTGGGCCAGGACGTGACTATTGCCAATGACGCCCGGCTGGCCACTATCGCCGAACACCGCTTTGGCAACGCCGGAGCCGACCTCATCCGGGTGCAAATATCGCGCGGTGTTGGCTCGGGGCTGCTCATCGGGGGAATTGCGGTCAACGGAACAGGCGGGGCGGCCGGCGAAATCGGCCACGTCGTCATCGAGCATAATGGCGCACTCTGCTCCTGCGGCAAGCATGGCTGCTTAGAAACCTGGGTTGCGGTGCCGGCTTTGAGCAAGCGCATCGCTGAGAATCCCGCCGAAAAAGAAGAAATATTGGCGGAGGCCGGGCGCCGGCTCGGTATCGCCCTCGCCCCTATCATCGGCATGCTGGATGTCTCAGACGTAATCGTCGGCGGCCCGTCCCAGTTCATCAACGGCACGTTCATCGCGGCCGCCCAAAGTCTTATCATCGACCGCATCGGCCTTGAGTCCAGGCGTTCGGTGGTTTTAAGAGAATCCCAACTGGCTGGGGATGCGGTGTTGCTCGGGGCCACCGCCCTCATCCTCCGCAAACAACTGGGCGTCAATTAAACGTCTGCCTACCCGAGAAAACAAACAACCGAAAGGAAACCAATGAAGCGAATCATGGCAATGGCCGCCCTCGCAACTGCGGCAGCGGTCGTCTTGACCTCATGCGCCCAACCTACGACCAACACCACACCCTCCCCAGAGGGCGCAACTACTGCCGGGGGGCAAAACATCACCTTGTGGCTGGCTGGCGGCGACACCCCGACTGCGCTGCGCGATTACCTGAAGACCACCTACACCGCCAAGACCGGCGGCACGCTCACCATCGAAGAGCAGGCTTGGCCTGACCTGGTAGCCAAGCTGACCACCGCTTTGCCGGACGAGAACAACACCCCGGATGTGGTCGAGGTGGGCAACACCCAGTCTCCGACTTTCACCAATATCGGCGCGTTCTCCGACGTCTCCGACCTCTATGCCGAACTTGGCGGCGACAAACTGCTGCAGTCTTTCGTGACCGTCGGCGAAGTCGACTCCAAGAAGTACACCCTGCCTTACTATTTCGGCTCGCGCTACATGTTCTACCGTAAGGACCTCTACCAGGCTGCCGGCATTGAAGTCCCCACGACGCTAGACGAATTCAACGCGAACGTGGCGAAACTCGCCGAAAAGAACCCAAATAAGATCAAGGATTTCTCCGGCTTCTTCATCGGCGGCCAGGATTGGCGCAACGGCATTAGCTGGATTTTCGCCAACGGCGGCGACTTGGCCAAGAAGGAAGGCGACCAGTGGGTTTCCACCCTCTCCGATCCGAACACCGTCAAAGGTTTACAGCAGTTGCAGGAAATCCACAAAGTGGCTTCCAATGCTCCGGCAACCGCCAAGGACGAAAGCCCGTGGCTCTATATCAACAATGAGGATCAGGCCACCGAAGAAGACAAATCCATCACTGAGACCAAGCTTGCCGCAGCCACCATCATGGCTCCCGGATGGGCGCACTGGTCGATCGGCGATCCCGTCAAAAACGACAAGGGCGAAACTGTCCGCGAATGGAATGACAAGGTCTTCGGAGTCTTTGCCCTCCCAGGCAACGACGGCAAGCCGGCTCCGGTCTTTGCAGGCGGCTCCAACATCGGCATCTCCGCCAAGAGCAAGAACCAAGAGGGATCCCGCGAGCTGTTGAAGATCATCTTCTCCGCCGACTATCAGAAGCTGCTTGGCGAAAACGGTCTTGGGCCGGCCAACTCCGACTATGTGGATTCACTCGGCACCGACGAATTCGCCAAGGCGCTCGTCGAGTCTGCGTCAAACTCGAAGTTGACCCCCGCCGCTCCCGGCTGGGCCACGGTTGAGTCTTCGATGAAGCTCGAAGAGTTCTTCTCCAAGGTAGCCGACGGTGGCGACATAGCCGCGCTGGCCACCGAATACGATGCCATCATCACCCCGATGCTGAATGGCTGAGAGCTAACAGATTTCGCCAAAGGCAAATCCTCCTCGGTTTGGGAGCTTGGCCGACGCGTAAGCGGTCAAGCTCCCCCCGGGAAACAACCCTCGTACCCAAGACCCAAAGAATGGTTTCATGGCTAAGCAAACAGCAGCTACCGCGCCAGCTCTAAAGCCGCCGCAGGTTAGGCTCAGCAAAATAAATCGGCCTGGCCGCTTCACCCCGTATGTGTTGCTGGTGCCGGCAATAGTGGTTCTGTTGGTCGCCCTCGCTTACCCGGTGGGCTGGCAGATCGTCACCTCGCTCCAGCATTACGGCTTGAAGCAGCAATTTGGGCAGCCGCCCGAGTTTGTCGGAGCCGAAAACTACCTCAGTATTTTTAGCGACGTCCAAATATGGGCAGTCATCATCCGTTCCATACTCTTTTGCCTGGTGAACGCGGTACTCACCGTCGTCATCGGGGTACTGCTCTCGTTGCTGATGAACGCGGTCACCAAAACAGCCCGGCTGGTTTTGCAGATTTCGCTGCTCTTTGCCTGGGCGATGCCGGTAGTGGCGGCCATGACCGTTTGGCTTTGGCTTTTCAACTGGCATCACGGAGTTGTCAACTGGCTTTTGGGCGATAGCTTCACCGGCCACAACTGGCTCGAAGACCCACTCAGCTTCTTCATGGTGGCGACTATCATCGTGGTCTGGATGTCCGTTCCGTTCGTGGCCTTCTCGGTTTACGCGGGGCTTACCCAAGTTTCCGGCGAAGTGCTGGAAGCCGCCCAACTCGACGGCGCCGACGGCTTCAAGCGCTTCACAAATATTATTTTGCCGATGATCCGCCCGGTGCTGATGATTGTGTTTTTGCTGCAAATCATCTGGGATTTGCGCGTTTTCACCCAGATTCAGATGCTTCAAGACGCCGGTGCCGACTATACCTCCACCAACCTGCTCGGCACATTCATCTATCGCACCGGCGTGGGTGCCGGAGACTTCGGCATGGCCGCCGCTATGAGCGTCTTTGTCTTAATCTTGACGATGGCGCTCTCTGCCCCCTACGTTCGTTCGCTAATCAAGGAAGAGGGCTGACATGGCCGCAAATACCGCTAAAGATCCGCTTCGCCCCGGCAAGGCATTCGCTTCAGTTTTCGCCATTCTCATCGGCTTGGCATGGGTTTTCCCGGTGTATTGGATGTTCTCATCCTCGCTGCTTCCCAATATGACGCTGACTTCGTCGACGCCGACGTTCTTCCCCTTCGGCGGCTCGCTCGCCAACTTTGAGGCGGTTTTCGCCGGCGGGACGTTCTTCACCGCGCTGCGCAACAGCTTGGTTGTGACGCTGCTGGCAGTGGCTTTTTGCCTGCTCTTCGCCTTCTGCGCGGCGTTGGCCATTAGCCGCTACAAGTTTAAAGGGCGGACGTCCTTCGTGCTGGCAATCCTCTTCATCCAGATGCTTCCCGCCGAGGGGCTTTTCATCGCGCAGTACAAGATGATGTCGTCGATGAACCTGCTCAACAACGTGATTGGCCTGGCCATCTTGTATACGGCGGCGGTGGTGCCGTTTACGGTCTGGATGCTGCGCGGTTTCGTGGCCGGCATCCCGGCTGATTTGGAAGAGGCGGCCATGGTGGACGGCTGCACCCGCACCCAGGCGTTCTTCAAGATCACCTTCCCGCTGCTGGCCCCCGGCCTGGTGGCTTCCGGCGTCTATGCGTTTTTGCAGGCTTGGAACGAATTCACCATCGCGCTGGTCATCATGTCGGAGGAATCGGTGCGCACCCTGCCGCTATGGCTGCGCACCTTCATCCAGGCCAGCGCCACCCGCGAAACCGATTGGGGCCAGGTAATGGCCGCCTCGACGTTGGTGGCTGTCCCGGTAATCGTCTTCTTCTTGATTGTGCAGGGGAGGCTGACCTCTGGGTTGGTGGCCGGCGCTGTGAAAGGCTGAGCCAGATGCCTAAAGCACAAGCCCTTGCCCCGGTAACCCGCGCCATCGTGTTGGCGGCTGGACACAGCAGGGAAACCCGCGAGTTGCTGCTTAAGCCGCTGGGCACGTCCACCGTTATCGAGCTGGTTTTGCAAAACGTCCTCAGCGTCGTCGCCAAGGAGGACATCACCATCGTGGTGGATGAACACGACGATTCGGTGCGCGCCCATTTGGGTGATTCGTGGAACTTCGTGGTGCAGAGCGTTCAGGCCGGAACGGGGGATGCGGTGCGGTGCGCCCGCTTTGAGTTGCGGGACTACCACGGCGATGTGCTAATCGCCTATGGCGACACACCGCTGCTGCGGGCGGCTTCGCTGAAGGGTTTGCTCAATCGGCATCGGCTCAAGGGGGCCAAGTTCTCGCTGCTTTCAGCGCTTTTGGACGAGCCGGCGCAGTATGGCCGCATTGTCCGCGATGAGAAGGGCGAGCTTTCCGAGATTGTGGAAGCCACCGATTTGAGTGCGGATGCGGCCCAGATCCACGAGATAAACGTGGGTGCCTACGTCGTCCACGCGGATTTGCTGATCAGCCGGTTAGACGAGATGGCGCAGGCTAACGAGCATCGGCTTACCGAGTTGGCGCAGCGGCTGATCGGCCAAGGCGTCCCCACGTCTTCCTATGTGACTCCGGATACGGACGAAGTTCAGGGCATAAACACCACGGAACAGTTTCTTTTAGCCGGCGACATTGTGCTCAAGCGGCTTTTTGC
>JAITSW010000216.1 GCA_031287505.1 Propionibacteriaceae bacterium | reverse complement strand
CTGCTTGCCCAACGAGGCAGCGTCGAGGAAGTTCATCGGGTGGAATTTCAAGAAGGCAACTCCATCGTCCGCCAACTTGCGCAATTCTGCCCCGTTCGCCCGCTCCATCAAAGAACAATAGGGGCACATGAAGTCGTAATAAATGTCTACCTGCGCCTTGGCTTGCGGATTTCCATAGCCGACGAAGTATGGATTGTCTTGGGCAGGTGCTTGAGACTGACCCACTTCCGCCGAGGGCAGGATCACCGAAGGAGATGCGTCGCCGGGAAGGAGTTCTACGTCCGATTTTCCGCCAAATACATCGAACATGCTGAACGTCCCGGCAAGGGCGAATACCAGTAAGAGCCCCGCGATGATGGCAACGGGAACAAAAAGCCTGCTGCGGGGCTTGCTAGAGGTAACCGCCGGAGCGCCGTTGACGCCGGAGGGGTAGCCCGGGCCTGCCACCTGTTGCAACCAGGGAGCAGCTGCCGCATCTCGGGCGCGCCGCGCCGACACCACAGCGCTTATGCCCGGGTCTCCCAGAGAGTCCAGCCAGGACAGCAAGCCGGGATCGGCATTTGGGTGAAGCGCCACTTGGGTTCGCAAAGATACAAAGTGGTTAGCGATCTTGGCCAGATCGGTCGTTGTCGTGGCTGGATCGGCCAGCGCCTGCCAAGCTTGGGCAGCGTCATTTAGATCCCGCAAGATACACCTCCGTCAGTGGTTACCACTACAGCTTAACAGGCGCGAGCGCCGACTGAGAGACCTCCGGATCTCTACGCGTTGCCCAAGAATGAACCGATTCAAGCGAATTGACGGTGTCGATGCCCAGCTTTCAGGGCAAAAAACTCCCTACCAGGTCAGCGTCGACGTGCCTAGTGTCGATGCCCGGCCTTCAGAGCCTAAAAACCGCATAAGTTTTCTCGGCGAGAGCCGCCATGGCACCGACAGTTCGACGACACTGGCAACGGGGAAACCACTAGGCTGGTCGCGTGGCTAGAAACACCCCCCGCCTGCCCGACTCCCACCCTTCGGGAGCCAAACCACCCACCCTCGACCCAAGGCATACCCCCAAGCATGTGGCGATCGTCATGGATGGAAATGGGCGCTGGGCAAAAGCGCGGGGGCTGCAGCGCACCGAAGGCCACACACGTGGTGAAGGGGCGCTCTTTGACGTGATTCAAGGCGCGATCGAAATCGGGGTGCGCTACCTCTCGGTCTTTGCGTTTTCAACGGAGAATTGGCGTCGTTCTCCCGAGGAAGTCCGCTGGCTCTTGGGATTCAACCGCCGGGTCATCCATGATCGCCGAGACTCCCTCAACGAGATGGGCGTCAAGGTCCTTTGGGCCGGACGGGCGCCGAAACTCTGGCAGAGCGTCATAAAAGAACTCAAGGCTGCCGAGGAACTCTCCAAAGACAATGACACCCTCACCTTTCAGTTCTGCATGAACTACGGCGGACGCGCCGAGATCGTCGATGCCGTGCAGCGGATTGCCCAGGACGTGGAACAAGGCAAACTCCACCCCTCGCGAATCTCGGAGAAGACCTTCCGCAAATACCTCTATCAGCCTGAAATCCCAGATGTCGACCTCTTCATCCGCTCATCGGGCGAGCTTCGGCTTTCAAACTTTCAGCTTTGGGAATCGGCCTACGCCGAGTTCGTCTTCTCTAACAAGCTCTGGCCAGACTTCGACCGACGCGACTTGTGGGCAGCAATCGAAAACTACGCAGCCCGCGAACGCCGTTACGGCTCTGTATAGCCGGATTGTCTTGTGTCGGGATGAGTACGGGAAATGTCACCAGGTCAGATCCGATTCCCCCTAACTTGTGGTTGCCGGGCAATTCGCGATTCTGCTGACACGCCACCTAGATGCCGCCCTGACCCGCAAACAGGTTGCCGGACAATTCGCAATCCCGCTGACACCCGTAACCGGACGGCCGCTTAGCGCATCCGCGAATCACGGTTGCGCAGGCCAAATAGCGACTTGTGCGACCTGGGCCACCCGACAGCTCTAGTCCGTCCCAGAATCGAAAGACGAACGCTGTTGGGCTTCTAGCTCTTCTTCGGTGACCGCTGGAGCTGGGAGCGCATTGATGGCGCTTGCGGCACCTTGCTCTAGGGAGCCGACCAAATCGGAGATTTCGCCGCCAACGATGCCTAGGAGGGCGTATTGCTCTAGGCGGGTGCGCGAATCCGTGATGTCAAGGTTGCGCATGGTGAGTTGTCCGATGCGGTCGACCGGCCCGAAAGCGGCGTCCTCGACACGCTCCATGGAAAGCCGCTCTGGGTGGTAGCTGAATGCCGGACCCTCGGTGTTGAGAATCGTGTAGTCGTCGCCACGGCGCAAGCGCAGCGTCACCGAGCCAGTCACAGCTGAGGCAATCCAGCGCTGAATCATTTCGCGCAGCATAAGCGATTGCGGATCTAACCAGCGCCCTTCATACATCAGGCGCCCCAGACGGCGGCCTTGGTCGTAATAGGTATTGAGAGTATCCTCATTATGAATCGCATTGATCAGCCGTTCGTAGGCGATATGGAG
Organism: Propionibacteriaceae bacterium; assembly: GCA_031287505.1. Taxonomy (GTDB): domain Bacteria; phylum Actinomycetota; class Actinomycetes; order Propionibacteriales; family Propionibacteriaceae; genus Propionicimonas. The sequence continues at coordinate 1,682 of JAITSW010000216.1, read as the reverse complement.
TAACGCCATGCCGGGAGCCTCGTAAATGCCCCGGCTCTTTGCCTCGATAATGCGGTTTTCAATCTGGTCGCTCATCCCCAGGCCGTGACGTCCGCCGATGGCGTTGGCTTCTAGCACCAAATCAACGGCCGTCTCGAAAGTCTGGCCGTTGATTTGCACCGGACGTCCCTGGTCGAAAGTGACGCTCACATCTTCTGCGGCAATCTCCACCGCGGGATCCCAGAAGCGCACGCCCATAATCGGCTCGACAATCTCGATGCCGACGTCGAGTTGTTCCAACTCTTTGGCTTCGTGGGTGGCACCCCAAATATTGGCATCCGTGGAATAGGCCTTTTCGATGGAATCGCGATAGGGCAAGTCGCGCTTAGAGAGCCATTTCGACATCCCGGTGCGTCCACCAAGCTCGGCAACGAAATCTTCGTCCAGCCACGGCTTATAGACGCGCAGCTTCGGATTTGCCATCAAACCATAGCGGTAGAAACGCTCGATGTCGTTGCCCTTATAAGTGGAGCCATCGCCCCAGATTGAGACCTCGTCCTCCGCCATCGCCCGTACCAACATGGTGCCTGTGACCGCACGCCCAATCGGCGTCGTGTTGAAATAGGCCTTGCCGGCAGACTTAATGTGGAACGCGCCGCACACCAGGGCAACCAGGCCCTCTTCGACCATGTCAGCGCGGCAATCGACCAGCCGCGAGAGCTCAGCGCCATATTGAAAAGCGCGCCCGGGCACCGAATCGATGTCAGGCTCGTCGTACTGCCCTAAGTTGGCGGTGTAGGTGCACGGAACAGCACCTTTTTCCCGCATCCAAGCCACGGCGACCGAGGTGTCTAAACCCCCGGAGAATGCCAGGCCAACACGTTCGGCAACAGGAAGCTTCGTTAAGACTTTCGACACGGCTCAGTATCTTATCGGACGATTGAGCGCGCCTGCCGATTAATGGCATTGGCAAGCGCGGCCAACGTCGCCGTGACGATGGACTCGTGGAAGGCCACGCCCCACAGGACTTGGGCGTCTTCCCCGGTGCCCACTTCAGCTTCCACATAGGCGGCTGCTTTGGCGTCGCCACCGGCTGAGAGGGCATGCTCGGTGTAATCCAAAACCCGGACGTGGTAACCCAACGGGGCGAGAGCGTCTACGAAAGCCGACACCGGGCCGTTGCCCTCACCGCAGATTTCCCGCTCCCTACCTTTGTCGAGCACCTTGGCGGTGACCGTATAGCCGCCGCCGTTGGAAATCGTCTTTACCGTAATCAGCCTTAGCGGAGCATCGAGGCCAAGGTATTCGTCCTCGAAAATCTTCCACAGCTTTTCCGGGTTGACTTCCCCGCCAGCGGCATCAGCGTGCTGCTGCACCACGCGTGAAAATTCGATCTGCAGCCGACGGGGCAACTCCAGGTGATGCTCGGATTTCATGATGTAAGCCACGCCGCCCTTGCCTGATTGCGAATTCACCCGGATGACCGCCTCGTAAGTACGGCCAACATCATAGGGGTCAATAGGCAGGTATGGAGCCTCCCATTTGATCTGGTGAATTGCGCTGCCAGACGCGTCGGCGATGTTCTGTAAATCTTCCAGCCCCTTCTTGATCGCATCCTGGTGAGACCCGGAAAAGGCGGTGTAAACCAAATCGCCGGCATATGGGTGACGCGGGTGCACGCCAATGTTGGTGCAGTATTCGAC
>JAITSW010000135.1 GCA_031287505.1 Propionibacteriaceae bacterium | reverse complement strand
AGGGTAACCGTGCTGCCGGGCGCGCCCTTGAGCGTCAACCGGAGATGGCCGGTGATCACCTGGCCCAGATCGGCGATCTTCTTGCCCGACGGGGAGGTGAGATACCGCGCAACCTCCAGATCCTGGACAACCTTGATCCGCGCGGACTGCGGGCCAACCAAGCGAACATCGGGAAGCGGCGCGATTTCAACCGCACTCCAAGACGAATCGTCAAAGCCGGCGGCATCCCACCCCTCGGGTTCTTGATTTGCGTCAAAGGTCTCACCGTCATAGATAGAGGTTTCGAGGATGCCGCCCATGCCGGCCTTCCACTGGGCGTCAGAAGTGACATAGGCGACGTTGCCAGCCTCGTCGGTGAGTTCGAGCTGGAAAATCAGGCCGAGCTTCTCGCCGTAATTGTGACGCAGGCCACCCTTCCACCAGCCCAGACGCCCGGCATACCAACCATCGGCCAGCTGCACCGCGGCGGCGTTGGACCCACTCTTCACCAAGGCCGTCACATCATAGATCTGATACCGCAGCCGATGAGAGTAGCTCGTCCACCCCGGAGACATCCGGTCTTCGGATACCTCAACACCGTTGATGCGAGCCTTGTAGACGCCCTGGGCTGTGATGTAGAGCCGCGCTTTGGCTACCTTGGGAGCCGCAAACTCAGCGCGCAAATAGCTAACCTTGTCGTCCCCAAGCCGCGGTGGCTGCACGAGGCCGGTCTTCCAATCGGAGCGCTCTAGCAGGCCGGCTTCGATCAGCAATGGCTCAGACCACTCGCTTTCGCCATCTGGGCCCCAAACTCGGACACTCACATTCACGATCTCGCGGGACGCCAAAGGGGCAAACGGCCAAGCTAGCAGAACCTGATCGGGGCTCGCCACCTTTTCGGCTTCCACCCAAACGCCGCCGCGCTCGATGCGGAGCTGATAGGCCTGCTGAATCCAGTTGCCAGTGTCGGCAACGACCTGCCATGAGAGACGTGGGGCAGCTACCTCTACGAACTGGTCGTAGACGTGTTCTGCGCGGAACCTGGAAATTTTAGACATTGGTTTTGCTCCGAGTTGGTGGCCGGCTTGAAATCTCACCCGCGTTTTACTGCTTGGCGAGACTCCGGATCAGGTGCCCGCTCTCTTGAGCTCTGCTTCGCAGATCCGGAATAACGTTGGGGGGAATGACGTCTGGCGTCTTTGCGGCTTTTGGGGTTATGCCGTCCCGGCTTAGACGGGTAAGCCGGGACGACGGGTGGGAGGTTAGGCGCGCAATGCCGCTTTGGCGCGGGCGTGGGCGGCGGCGAGGCGGTCGTAAACGGCCAACTCTTCCGGCTCGGGCACCGCATATTGCGGATGCTCTTTGCGCCAGGCGATGATCTTGAAGATTTCGCGCTCGAAGACCTTGGTGGGGTTGAATCCAGGCACATAGTTGCGAATCTTCGTGTTGTCATAGACACCTGAGTGCTGCAGATCGCCGTCGAAGAGACCCGACCAGAACCAATCCGGCTCGGCAACCTTGATGAAATCGGTCGTCAGATGCAAGATATTCGGCCGCACACCCAAGGCGTGGCCGATCGCTTCGTAAATCTGATTCCAGCTCAACACATCATTACTAGTGATATGGAAGGCCTCACCGAAAGTGCTCCGGCGCCCCAACAAACCAATCAAACCAACGGCCAGATCTGAGGCATGGGTGAGCGTCCACAATTGCGTTCCGTCACCTTGCAACACCACCGGCTGGCCTTTTTCGATGCGGTCGATAACTGCCCAGCTCCCTGCGAGTGGTGCGATGGCGTCATCGTAAGTGTGAGCCGGACGAATCAACGTGACCGGGAAACCCTCTTCGAAGGCCTTGAGGAAGACATGCTCAGTTTCGACCTTGCCCTCCATGTAGCCATAGCCCGGATTGAAAGCGTAGGTGGACTCTGAAATCGGCGTTTTGGGCAACGGGCGGTGATAAACCGACGAGGACGAAATGTGCAGATAATGCCCGGTGTGGCCGGTGAAGATCTCAATGAACTTCTTCGAATCTTGCGTCCCATAGGTAAGGAAGTTGACTACGGCGTCAAAGTGGCGATCGCCGATGGCTTTCCGCACCGAGTCGAAATCGCCAACGTCGGCGACGATCGACTCCACTTCGGGAGGTAGCGGACGCATACTGGAAGTCCGACCCCGGTTGAGCACCGAAACGCTCATGCCCTGCGAGAGGGCCTCCTTGACTGCCGAGGAGCTGATGGCTCCCGTGCCGCCGATAAACAGGACTTTGAAATAGTCGCGCAAATAGTTGCTCATTGTTTTCCTAACTTAAGTCGCCGGCGAAGTATTCGTCGTACCAGTCTTCGTAGCCGTTTTCGACCACACAGATGTTTATGTCGGATTTCGCAATCCCCAGGGCTCCCCACTTCTCCAAGATCGCCGCGTACATGGCTTTCTTGGTTTTCACGTCGAACATGTGGACCATCGTGATTCGCACAAAAATCAGCGTTTCGCGGGTCTTGCCGCCAATGGTGCGGCGGTAGACCAACTCACCTTCTTCGTGGGGGCGGAAGACCTGGAAGTAGTCATCGACAGGCATATCCAAAGCCTCAATTAGGGCCTGGTGAATGCCCTGCGAGAGAGCCTTGCCTTTTTCTTCGTAAACTTTTCGTTCGAGATCGATCTGGATAAAGGGCATAGTCATCCTTTGTTTAGGTGCGTTCCCCGCCCTTTTCAAGCGGAGAACGGCTTATGGGTCTTTTGTATTACTTGAGAGCGCCGGCAGACATGCCGCGTTCGAAGTTCTTCTGCATCAGAATGTAGGCGAGAATTTCCGGGACAGCCGTCATCACGGCTGCCGCCAAAATCTTGGTCTGGTCATTGGTGAACTCGCCGACGAAGAACTGCGGCAGCAATGTCACCACCTGTTGGCTTGGGTCGATCAAGAAGACCAAAGGCAACAGATACGAGTTCCACGAGTTGATCAGGGTCAACACGATTACGGCCGAGGCGATGGGCTTGGTCAATGGCAACATGATGTGCCAGAAGACCTGGAAAATGTTGGCGCCGTCTATGCGGCTGGCCTCAATCAGCTCATTGGGGATGCCGTCGTAAAAACTGCGCGTGAGTAAGATCGCGAATGGCAACTGCAACGCCGCCAGTGGCAAGATGACTGCAAACAACGTGTCATATAGGCGAAGCTGCGTCGCCGTCACAAATAACGGGGAGAGCAGGATAACTTCTGGCAAGGTGAGTGCGGCGAGCATCAGCCAGTAGTAGAGCTCTTTGCCGGCAAATTTCATCTTTGCGAAACCGAACGCCGCCGTCATCGACAAAACATAGACGATTACGATAACCGTGGCGGCGATAATGGCCGAGTTGCGGAAATAAGTGGGGACAACACCGGTCTCCCAGACCACCACATAGTTGTGGAAGCCTCGACCGGCGAACGAGCCGCGGACCATTTCGAAGAGCGGGAGGACGAATGGAATCGTCATCAACAACAGCACTACCTGGATGATGACCTTTTTGCTAATACCGCGAATTTCAAACATTAGGAACGCACCTCCTTGCGGTTGCCCCTACTCATCAAGACCGCGCCGATTACGGCCAGAACCAGCAGCACGATGGAAATCGCTGCGGCGTAGCCGATATGGGCTTGCCGAATGCCTTGACGGTAAATGTAGGTACCCAAAAACTCGGTGGCGTGGTTTGGGCCGCCGGTGGTGACCAAGTAGGGGATATCGAAGGTTTTCAGCGCTCCGATGAAGTTGAGCATTGCCAGCGAAACCGTGGTGCCCCAGCAGCTGGGCCAGACAATATGCAGCAGAGTGCGGAAGTTTCCGGCACCGTCTAGCCGGGCAGCTTCGAGGAGTTCTGGTTCGATCTGGGACATAGCCGCATAGAAGAGGATGAAAGAAAGACCCGTCCACTGCCAAATTGTGATCAGCATCAGCGTTGGCAAGGCGGTATTCACATCGGCCAGCCATGGATGGGCTAAGAACCCTAAACCGGTGCCCCGCAAAATCTCATTAACCAGGCCGTTCTCAGAGAACATCAGCCGCATAACCGGAGCCATGGTTGCCGGGGCCAAAATCGTGGGGATGAAGATGAGCACCTTGTGAACGGTGCCGAGGTAAACCTTGGTATGCAGGATGGCCGCGAATATGAAGCCCAGCAGGGTCTGCATGCCGAAAGTGACCACATAGAACACTGCTGTGTGCTGCAGCGCACCCCAGAAGGTCGGATCCTTGAACATCTTGACGAAGTTCCCGGCCCCAACCTGCTTGGGTTTGGGCGACAACCCGTCCCAGTCAAGGGTTGAGATGTAACCCGTATAGCCGATCGAGTAGTAGATCAGGCCGACTACGAATATGAAAGCGGGCAGAATCCACGGCAAGCCGTTAACATGCATACT
>JAITSW010000223.1 GCA_031287505.1 Propionibacteriaceae bacterium | reverse complement strand
CGTATGGATGTGCTGGGGGTATGTTGGCCAAAGCTTTGAGCGGTTCGGCTACCCGTTGCGGCCCGTACCCGTAGATGTCCACCGTGCCCTGTGAGAGCTGGATCCCGCCAATGCCCTTGGAGATCAGGGTGACCTGTTTGCCCTGCTTGGCCAGCGCGATCGCGGATACCAAACCGGAAATCCCGGCACCGATTACTATTACCGTCTTCACAACACCACCTCCGAACTCTCGGGTAGATGCTCGACATCCAACGTCCCGGCAATCATCCAGTTATCTAGGGCGGCTTGGCGCAACTGATCGCCGTAGAGAATTGGCCACAAGCCTACCCAGCGATTCCTTAGGAACAGGCGCAGCGCGGCCGTCGCCCGATCGGCTGAGAAACTCCCACTCTCACAGGCAACGCCAGTTACCCGCACCGAGCAAAAGCCACCCTGGCAAGGACCCATGCCGATGCGCAACTGCCGCCGCAGATCGTCAAAGGAGGCGTCCGGCTGCTCAGCCAGCAGATCGGTGAACTGCTTACGGCTCATCAACTCGCATTCACACAGGATTTGATCTTCGAGACGATCCTCCTCGCGTTCACGCAACCGGTGTGTCACCAAGTAGTTGTGACCTTCTTGGGAACCCGGAACAGCTTCTTTATCAGTGGCACAGAGCCTTTCCCCACCAAGCTGGTGACACATGACGTCGACGATGTTTTCCGCCATCAACCGGTAAGTGGTGAGTTTGCCGCCCGAAATCGTGAGCATGCCCGAGAGGCCGTCGCGCGCTTGGTGGTCTAAGATCGCCATTCCGCGCGACATGTGCCGGGTGTCGGTGCCAGCTACCCGATCATCCAAAACTAAGGGACGAGCCCCCGACCAGGCATGAGTCGCGCGCTGCTGCCTAAATCCCGGGATCAGCTCTTCGCCTGCGGAAAGCATGTGCTGCACTTCAGCGCGCGGAAGCTCTAAATCGTCTGGGCTCTCGACTTTCACGTCGGTAGTCCCGATGACGCAAACCGTATGCACCGGTACCAAAATGTCGCCGTCGGCGGGTTTGACCAGCCGGTTGACAACGGTGTTTACGAGGCGGTGGTTCATGGCGATCATCACACCCCGTCCGGGGACAACCCTCACATCTGGGCAGTTGGCCAGGTTGGCGATATGTCCCGCCCACGGCCCGGCGGCGTTGATGACGAAGTTGGTATCGATGACGACATCTTCACCGGTCTTGCGATTGACGCACTTGACGGCTTGCACGAGGCCATTTGCAGTTTCAATGTCGACCACTTCGGTGTACGTCAAAGCTTTTGCCCCATAGAGTTCGGCAGAACGGATAACCCCCCAGATCAACTGCCAGCCGTCGACCGTCCCGTCTTCGACTTCCATCACCCGCTGCAGATTGGGATTCAGCCGAGGTTCGCGGCGCAGGGCTTGGGCCACCGAGATCTCTTGGTGCGGCATCTTCGCGATAGCCGCTCCGGTCAAGAATTTGTCTGGGAATTCCGGATCATCACCGGCAAGGGAGACGAAAAAGCCGCCGGTCCTTTCGACGGCGTCAGCATTTATCCGGCTGACGATGGCGTTCTCGCGCGCACATTCAGCGCCAGACTCTGGATCTGCCACCACGTAGCGGCCACCCGAATGCAACAAGCCATGGAAGCGCGCCGAGGTGCCGTGCCCCAGGTCGCCGCGCTCAACCAGAATCGCCGTGAAACCGCGCATCGCCGCATCCCGAAGCACACCCGCGCCCGTAGCCCCACCGCCGATAACAACAACGTCAGCAGCCAGCTTTATCAAAGCAACCTCCTTGTCCCCAACCGGGTAAGTGCGACTCAAGCAAAAGCCAAGCGCACAAACACCTCCACTAACAGTACGTTGTCAGGCCGTCTGGCACTTTTTCCCACAGTAGAATTGGCATTCGTGCATGACCGGCCTCGGGGGTTGAGCTTTTCGCCCAGGCAGCAATCAGAGCTTGGCGAGATCCACCACTGATCTGGCTGTGCCCTCGTCAAGAATCAGGTCTGTGACCGTGCCGGCTCGAAGGGCGCCTAAGATCGCGGCGGCACGGGACGGATCGGCTGCCACACAGAGCCTCCTTGGGATACGGCGCAGTTCTGCGGGGGTCATACCCGAGGCTCGGCGATTGAGGTCAATATCTTGCCAAGAACCGTTTTGCCGCAAAAGCACGGTGCAAACATCACCCACAACGCCATCGGCGCTGAGTTGCCGCATCGACTCCGGGTCGATGTAGCCGCCGCTATAGACCCGAGACGGCACCCGGGCATTCACACAGCCGACGCCGAAGATGGCAATATCGAGCCGAGAATGCAGATCGCGAATGGTTCTCACCGAACTCTCCTTCCACATGGCGTCCTTCGTATCGGGATTGTCGAAGAAGGCCGGCAGGGGGAACAGCACTACCCGGGAATCGAAAGCGTCTCCGACAGCTTGCATGATGTCGCCGATATACGGGATGCCCGTGCCGAGCAGCGAAGCGCCGCCATTGATCTGCACTACGGTGGAATCAACGAGCGGTCGGAAGCCCAAATGTTTCACCACCGCCTGAACCGTCACCCCCCAAGCGACGCCAATGAGCTCATGGTCGGCAACGGAATCGGTAAGCAAGCGTCCGGCCAGGCGGGCCACCTGCTCCAATCTGTAATTCTCGTTAGAGTTTTCCCGTACCCACACCAAGTGAACCCTGATGTTGAACGCCTCAGCGAGGGTAGCGGCCAGTGGCGATTGCGAGCCGATGTGGTCGGCAAGGCTGATGCGAACTAGCCCAGTTTCCCGCGCTTCCTTGAGCAGGCGCGAAACAGAAGATCTTGAAAGCTGCAACTGATGGGCGATCGACTCCATTGTCTCGCCCTGTACATAGTACCTAGTGGCGGCTTGGTACATTTCTTCATACTTTGCGTACATTGGAACCGTCCTTAATTGCACATATGTGCAGCAGACTAGCGAACGACATGCAGTATCGGCAAGATGAACCAAGTGATGCATATTTTGCGTGGGAGCAGAGCATGCTAGCTACTGGCAAGCAAGGGGATTAGACCACCCCTTTGATTGCCTCATTGTGACAATCGGAAGAGTTCATGCTCTCGAGAGAAACAACCCTGCGCCCTAGTGCGCCCAACTGACACACAAGTGTCGGAAAGTGAGTAACCGTGTTAGGTACTATTTTTTTATCCGAGATCGTCGGCACAGCACTGCTGATCCTTCTCGGTGCTGGCGTCTGCTGTGCCGTAAGCTTCAACGGCAGTAAGGCCAAAGACTCTGGCTGGCTAGTCATAACCTTCGGCTGGGCATTCGCCGTGTTCTCCGGCGTTATTGTTTCGCTGCGCTCCGGCGGCCACCTGAATCCCGCAGTAACGTTAGGTCTAGCAGTATCCAAGATTGGCTCTCCAAATCCTGAGTTCGTTGCGGGTGTTCCAGTGGATGCCGCGTCCATCGGAACCTACATTGCCGCCCAGTTCATTGGCGCTTTCATCGGTGCCGCCCTGGCGTGGTTGGCCTATAAGAAGCAATTCGACATTGACCAGCCGGAAGGCTCCAAGCTTGGCGTGTACTCCACCGGCCCGGCTATCCGCAGTTACGGCTGGAATGTCGTCACCGAAGTCATCGCCACTTTCGTGTTGGTCTTCGTCGTCATCGGCTTTGGCAAGTGGGAAGGCGGAACCCTGGGCCCGCTCGGAGCGCTGGCAGTCGCGTTCTTGATCTTGGTACTCGGCGTCTCTCTCGGCGGCCCAACCGGATACGCGCTCAACCCGGCCCGTGATCTTGGCCCCCGCATCTGGCACGCCGTCGCCCCGATTCCGAATAAGGGCGACTCCGACTGGGCATACTCCTGGGTTCCGGTCGTTGGCCCGATCCTCGGCGGTGTCATCGCCGGTGTTACTGCTGGCATCCTGCTCTAGGCTCTGCAAGTCATACCCCAGCCTTGGTAACCAAGGAACAACCCAATGTGCGGACCGGCTTCGCGGTCGGTTCGCACATTCACCTAGAAAAACCAACAATCACAAAGATGTGGAAGGACACAAATGACGGACAAGTACATTCTGGCTATCGATCAGGGGACCACGAGTTCCCGCGCAATCGTCTTCAACCATGAGGGCAAGATCGTTTCGGTCGGACAAAAAGAACATGAGCAGATTTTCCCGAAGGCCGGCTGGGTAGAGCACAACGCCGTCGAAATCTGGGAGAACGTCCGTGAGGTCGTTGCCGAAGCTCTCGCTAAGGCTCAAATCAACAAAGACAGCCTCGCGGCAGTTGGCGTCACCAACCAGCGTGAAACCGCCTTGGTGTGGAACAGAGAAACCGGCCAGCCAGTCTACAACGCCATCGTCTGGCAAGACACCCGCACCATTGAGATCATCACGTCTTTGGCCGGCGGCGACCTCGAAACTGGTGGCGACAAGTACAAGGAGAAGGTCGGCCTCCCGTTAGCCACCTACTTCTCCGGGCCAAAGGTCAAGTGGGTCTTGGACAACGTTCCGGGTGCTCGCGAAGATGCCGAGGCTGGCAAGCTCATCTTCGGCAACATGGACACCTGGGTAATCTGGAACCTCACTGGCGGTGTGAATGGCGGTGCGCATATTACCGACGTAACCAACGCTTCCCGCACCCTGATGATGGATCTGAAGACTCTGGCTTGGGATCCGGCTATCGCAGCTGATCTGACCATCCCGCTGTCGATGCTCCCCGAGATCAAGTCCTCCTCTGAGGTCTATGGCTATGGCCGTCCCGAAGGTTTGCTACAGGGCGTCCCAATTGCGGGCGACTTGGGCGACCAGCAGGCCGCCACCTTCGGCCAGGCTGCTTTCGAGCCCGGCATGGCGAAGAACACCTATGGCACCGGCTGCTTCATGATCATGAACACCGGCAAGGAGATCATTCCCTCCAAGAATGGCCTGCTGACCACCCTGTGCTACAAGATCGGTGACCAGGATCCGATTTACGCCCTCGAAGGTTCGATTGCCGTTACCGGTTCACTCGTTCAGTGGCTACGCGACAATCTGAAGATGATCTCGGCTGCTCCGGAGATCGAAGAGTTGGCAAACTCCGTCGAAGACAACGGCGGCGCCTACTTCGTGCCGGCCTTCTCAGGTCTTTTCGCCCCCTATTGGCGGACGGACGCCCGCGGTGCCATTGTCGGCCTTACCCGCTACGTGAACAAGGGCCACCTGGCCCGGGCAGTGCTGGAAGCCACCGCTTACCAGACCCGCGAAGTTCTCGACGCTATGGAAGCCGACTCCGGCGTGACGCTGGCAGCCCTCAAGGTCGATGGCGGCATGTGTGCCAACAACACCTTGATGCAGTTCCAGGCCGATCAGGTTGGCGTTCCGGTTATCTTGCCGGTCGTCGCCGAGACCACTGCTCTTGGCGCTGCCTATGCAGCCGGTATTGCCGTTGGTTATTGGCAAGGCGAACAGGATGTCATCGACAACTGGGCAGAAGCCAAGCGCTGGACGCCGCAGGCCGACGAGTCTGAGCGAGCCCGCCTCTACCGCAACTGGAAGAAGGCTGTGACTAAGACCCTAGATTGGGTAGACGACGACGTTGTGGAGTGAGGGCGAGTTCGCGCTCGAGCTTATTCCGCGAAAGAGAAGTCTGAGGGGAGCGAAATGTCCGAGCAGATGAGGACATAACTCCTTGAAGTGCGGTGCTGTCGGGGTGATTCCGGCAGCACCGTTCAGTTTAACCGAGGACTAGTCTTCCATCGGTCACCCGAAATACTCTGACGCTTTTGCCTCCTCGGCAAATTCTGCGGTGGAATCTGATACCCCGCCATCTAAAACCGCTTGGCTGCACTTTCCAAGGAAATACCCCAGATTTACCGGAACCGCGTTTCCAATTTGCTTGTAGGCGGAGGATAGCCCGCCGAAAAACCTCCAGTCGTCGGGAAAAGTCTGAATCCGCGCATATTCCCGCACATTGAGGGGACGAGTCTGATCAGGATGACAGCGTTCGGTCTGCTTTTGTGCTGGGGAACACGTGAGGGTCAGCGACGGCTCATCCCACGAAAGCCTTCTCGCCATGCCGGTCTTTCCACCGGAAAGATGGTAGGAGCCGCCAAGATACTCTCGCTGAAGATGATCTGGCAGATTGCGCCAGTATCCTCCAGGCGGGACCAAATCCAGGATCTCCTTCTTCCTTTGCGGATACTGTTGCCCCTCAGATTCCGGCTTATCTCCAATCGCGTCCCAAAGAGATACGATGTAGTCCCTCTCTTTGGGGAAATACACCTTACGTCCAACATCTTCCCGAACACCCATGATGATAAGACGCTCGCGTTTTTGGGGGACGTCGTGATATTGGGCTCGCACTACGCGATAGGCGATGCGGTACCCGACTCCCGATTCTCCGTCTGTAATCGAGCCTAGAGTTCTCATCATCGTCTGCAGTGTGCGTCCCCCGTCGTGTCGCAACAGACCCCGTACATTCTCTCCGATGAACACCTTTGGCATGGCCTCTGCGACTGCGCGGGCAAATTCAAAAAACAGCGTTCCCCGCGTATCGGCGAATCCTCTGGAATGCCCGGCATAGCTAAATGCCTGACAGGGAAATCCGCCTTCGACTAAGTCGACTCTTCCTCTATACCCGGAAAAGTCAATTCCTGCCACATCCCCCGAAATAATATGCCAATTTGGCCTATTTCCGCTAAGCGTTTGAACCGCATGGGGATCGAGTTCGGAGAGGAGAATGTGTTCAAACCCCGCATGGGAGAGCCCCAGGGCAGTGCCTCCCGCCCCGGCAAACAAGTCAATAGACTTATACCCGTTTGCCTCAGAATCCTGATGGATAACGAAGTTCCGTTCGAGCCCGCTTTTCGCCCTACTGGTCTTCTTGGCTTGTAACCGCAAAACCTCATCGAGGTTGAAGTGACGCGCGCCCCTGCTGTCTCGAACTGCCCGGAGAATCCCCCCCTTATCCCATCGGCGCAAAGTATCGATAGACACGTTGGCTTGGGCGGCAGCTTCTGATATCGAGACGAGGTTCACCCTTTGAGTATATTCCATAACCACTGCATAGGCAATGGTTATAGAATAAATCGACGGGCAGCCGGCGGATTCTAGTACCCTGGCTCCGTGAGCCACCCTTCGTATAGCTACGGCATAGACTTCTTCTCAGACGACGTGCTCGAAGGGGCTGTGTCGAGATTACTCGCGCGAGTGGACGCCGCGCGTCAAAACCATGACATCCACAAGAATGTTATTGATCCGTTTGCAGCGCTTTTTGAAGCCACCCATATGCGCATATCAATTGAGGATTGGTTCCCAGTCGAGATTCAAAGGCAGATTAACAAGTCTCTGACCAACGCCGTGGGGGACTTCCACCAAGAGCTTATCGGCAAACTCCCGGGTTGGAATTCGACGGGCAAGTCCGGCGGTGTAGTCGACTTGGAACACTTTGGCCCGTTCGGCGCAAACGGTAAACCCGCCATGGCAGAGGTGAAAAACAAGTTCAACACTATGAGTTCAAAAACCCAGGAGCG
>JAITSW010000173.1 GCA_031287505.1 Propionibacteriaceae bacterium | reverse complement strand
ACGTGGAAGCCCGGCAACCCGACCAGCACGTCACAACGGCCACAATAAGAATCGGAATCAGCAGACGCACACGCGCAATCGGTAGAGCGAGACACAGTCGAGGCTCCTGGCCGGATGGTTTGACCACTACCGATTCTCAGGGGCCTCGACCCCAAAAACCACCACCAAACACTCAACGGCGTGTCACACTACCCCCACCACAAGTAAGCAGAGCCCGTTTTCTGTATTTGCTACTCGTTGAGCTGGATCTTTAGCCCGTGCTCACCGTACCCACCCAGCTGTTTGTCAGAGCTGATCATGGTGATGTCGTCTTGGATGCAACTCCAGACAAGGAGCCGATCAAAAGGATCGTTGTGGACGCGAGACAGTTGGTGAATTGATGCAGAAGTGTGAGGGCTAGGTGGGTGGCATTCGATGAAACTACTGCTGAGTTTTTCGAGAATGACTTGCGGCTCTAGCCCGCCAAGATCGAGTTTTCCGAGGCTAAATTTGATGGAGATTTCCCACAAGCTGATCGGTGAAAAGAAGATGTCATTTCTTTCGTCCACTAATACTTTTCTGACTCCAGCGGAAATCTTTTTCGGATCGGTGAGGCTCCAGATGATGATGTGAGTGTCGATTAGATACTTCATAGGTTGATGAATTCTTCCTCGCTCAGGTACCAATCGTCGCTGAAGGTTACCTGGAATTGCGAGAGCGAGCCGAAGAACTCTTCCCGCTCCGGCTTTGAAGCTCGGTGCAGTTTCCTCCACTCCGCTATCGGGATAATCGCAGCAATTTCGGTGCCGTTTTTCCCGCGCGAGATAATGACGTGCTCACCAAGATGAACCGCGTCGATGATCTCGGAGAAGTGGCTCTTAGCCTCAGCGATTCTCACGGTTTTCATTCCTCCAGAGTACTCATAATGACTAACTTGGTCAAGACATTTTTCAGCCCAAGATTTCTTGTGACATACAGCTTTGCCAGTAAGAAAAACTCACGCCAAAACTTCTCAAGAGCTGTGGATAGTTCCGGATTCAATTTGCTACTTGTGGATAAACCTAGGCACAACTGAGTTACCGCAACCGGGCGGTAAACTGCTACGACATCACCCAGGAGTAAGGACGCGTTCGCAGTTGAAAAAGAAGAGCGCCGTATTGACCATAGCTGGCATCGAGATTGATGTCGTCTACAAGGATGTCAAGAATTTCAACATCCGAGTTGGCTTGCCGTCTGGCAGCGTTCGAGTTTCGGTACCGAAGTGGGTTAGCGAAGCTGAGGTATGCGATGCAATCAAACGCAGAATGCCCTGGATAAAACAGCAGCGCGAACGGATTCTGGCAGCCCCGCAGCCCAGCGGGTTCGACCTGGTGGACGGCGAAATTCACTACGCCTGGGGAGTCCCTTTGACACTCAAAGTGATTGATTATGACAGGCGAGCCGTTGTCGAAATCGATGGGGGTTATCTCGTCCTCTATGCCAAAGCCAATACGTCCACCCAAAAACGCCGCGAGTATCTGGATCGCTGGTATCGCGATGAATTGCGTAGCGTTCTCCCAGAGTTGATTGCGAAATGGGAACGCCAACTGCGGGTATCAGTGTCGCACTGGAAGCTGAGACGGATGAAGACGCGATGGGGTTCGTGTAACTGCGAAACTCGGCAGCTGACCTTCAATACCGAGTTGGCCAAGCGGCCACCTGAATGCTTGAAATACGTAGTCGTCCACGAAATGATGCACTATTTTGAGCGCAATCACGGCAAAGATTTTAAGAGCCGGATGGACGTTGTGCTGCCAGGTTGGCGCAGCCGAAAAGCACTGTTGAACTCGGTGCCGATTGATTTCGAGTGACCTCGAAGTGACCTCGAAGTGGACTCAGTTGACGGGATATCCGCTATAGGCACAGTGGCCGATGGTTGCTAGTGCCCCATCGGAAGTTCGGTGCTTAAGTAAGGCGGCGGCTGGAGCCCATCTGGCAAGGCGGAGGTTGAGGCGATGTGGTTGCATCGCCCATCGACGTTGGCGCAGTCCAGCGCGACTCCAGGCACCGACTTATCAAGCGAACTTCCAGTGGGGGACACTAGGGTAGCTGCGTCTGCGGGTACCTGGCTAAGACTAAGTTAGCCGGGTACTCTCCCAAGGTTGCTTCAGACACAATGACGGTTAACAGAGCCGAGGCGTCCCCGAGGCAGTGACAGGGTTACATATTGGCTTAAGCGGCTCCCGTTACCGCCCAATCGGAGCAAAGCTAGCGCGCAGGAGCTTTGCCAACTCGGTAGGGGCAAGCTCAACGCTGAGCCCGCGTCGTCCACCAGAAACCAAAATGGTTTCCTTTTCTTTGGCACTAGCGTCGATTACCGTTGGGTGCTGGCGTTTTTGCCCTAGCGGGGAGATGCCGCCAACTACATAGCCGGTAGCCCGTTCGGCAACGGAAGGATCAGCCATCTCGGCCTTTTTCCCGCCGACAGCCTTGGCGAACGATTTTAGATCGAGCATCCCAGAAGCAGGCACAACAGCGCAGGCAAGCTTGCCGTCCACTTCGGCTAACAGCGTCTTGAAAATCAAATGCGGGTCGACGCCCAAAGCCGCCGCGCCTTCCAACCCAAAGCCAACTTCGGCTCTGGCATCGTGTCCGTATTCATGGACGACATACTCCACTTTTGCCGCATCCAGAGCCAGCAAAGCTGGGGTACCGCCGCTCTTTCGTTTCGCCATAACTCCATTTTTGCAGAAGCCGAGGAGCCGAGATCATTTAGTATCCACCCCGCGCCGCCGTGCGAGGCGAAGCTGGCGTGAAAGTGGGTGCTTCCCCATGAATGTCATATCCCAGCATGACCGGGATTCTCGTCAAGTAGCGGAGAACTTTCAAGGTTATAGGTCAAAAAGTGTGTCTGAGTGAGGCGTGTCGGGGACTGTGGGCGAAGATGATTAGTCTATGGACGGTATTGAGATTTGTCCTGGGGTCATGAAATTTGGGCGTTCGCGTTTGCCTTGTTCCCTATGTTGCCGGTCGGGAATCTGTCACCCAGATTTCCTCAACTCGGTAGCCGCGACTCATCAGACGCCAAGGGCAAACTGCATATTCGTTTTGGCCATTCATTGCGTTTTGATCGTTTTAGTGAAATTATTGTTACATGAGTCAGACACAACTGGGCAACAACTCCGCCCATGCAGAAGAGACCATGTTTCCGCCAGTTGACCACAGCCTTATTGAAGACATTGAGGCTTTCTTAGCTGGCCACGCTGTACAAGCAAGCCTCATCGCACCTGACGGCACCCGCACAGACATACCCACAGAGGTTTACAGTGTGCTGAAGCGTGTCGTTCAGGCCATGTCTCAAGGTTCAGCGGTCACTGTTGCCCCAGTATCTATGCGGCTCACTACCAGCCAAGCAGCCGACATGTTGGGCATCTCCAGACCTACACTGATTCGCCTGTTGGAAGACGGTGCCATCCCATATGATCAGCCTCGCCGACATCGAATTTTGCGACTTGATGACGTGCTTGCCTTCAAGAGAAACCAGGATGCACACCGCGCATCGTTACTTTCCGAACTGACTCGACAAGCCGTCGCTGATGGCCTGTACGACGATTCTGCCGACCAATTCGTTCACGAATACCGGAAACTCGCCTGACATTTCACTCGGATACCCTGCACGGTCGGGTGAGGGAACTGCTGAATTAGTGGCTTGCAAGCCTTTCGGCTACTCGATGCATTCCCCGTATATCTCGCCAGCTGCCTGCCCCGCAAAAAGATGCAATTACTCACAGCAGGCACACAAGAACTTCACTGTTTATTTGATAGGCGGCGATGAATGAATATCACCTGTAAGTGTTCAATGAAACCCCAGGAGAACCCATGTACACCGTCCTTGTCCCAGCCGCCGACCTGATCGCGGTTGTGATTCTCGTTTTCGGCCTT
>JAITSW010000168.1 GCA_031287505.1 Propionibacteriaceae bacterium | reverse complement strand
CCCATGGCGCGTCGGAATTTTGACGCGATTCGGCTCAAACTCTATGGAATCATCCAGATGATTCGGATACGCGCCGAGGTTTATCCGCTCTATCAGACGAGACTGTGAGACACGGCGGTATTCGCGTGGCCGAGTCTGGTCAAGATATATATCAGCATCGGCGACCTTGACGCCGGCGGCCCGCAAATCAGCTTTGACCAGGACGTTCATCCTTCGAGGGCTAAGACCCATCGGGCAGGCAAACACCTCGCAGATTCCACACTCGCAGCACAGCAACGCGTCTTCCAGATCTAGCGGATGGGTATTGGTGCCCACCGAACGCATCACCCGATTTGGCCGCATCTTGTGCCCAATCAGGTAGCGCGGACACATCTCGGTGCACAGCGAACACTGAATACAGACGCTGCGGGCCTGGGCGATAATGTGCTCTGCCGGTTTTGCGGCAAGCCTGACAACCGGATTCTCGGTGCCCACCACCAACAAGCCGCCATCAGCCTTTCCATAGCTGATGCCTGCCACTTGATTCTGCCGATACTGACGGCCCATCATCGGGCCGCCGCGAATGACCACATACTCTCGGATCGTCGCCCCCCCGGCCGCTTGAATCAAATCTTCGGCAAATGCCCCCACCGGGGCGTCCAAGATTATGGGACGGCCAACTTCGCCGTTCACAGTGATATACCGCCGGGTGACGGCTTGGCCGCTGCGGGCACGCGAGATATTGAGAATGGTCGTCACGTTGACCACCACGATGCCCAACGCGATGGGAATGCCGCCCGGGGGCACGGTCTCACCGGTGATCTCATAGATGAGCACCTGCTCGTCACCTGCCGGATAGAAGCTCTCCACTGGGAAGATCTCAATGTCGGCGCCCTTCGCATCGATAGCTGCCTGCAGCGCGGCGATTTCCCGCACATATTTCCCCTTGGTGCCGATGACCACCCGCGGGATTCTGTACTCTTTGGCAATGGCCGCCAATCCCGCGACAATCTCGTGCGCAAAATGGCGCATAACATAGCGGTCAGAGGCTAAGAGAGGCTCACACTCGGCGGCGTTCACCACCAATAGCTTGGCTCCTTCCACCAATTTCACATGGGTGGGGAAACCAGCACCGCCGGCGCCAATCACACCGGCGGCAAATATCTGCTCTTTCAGCATCACACCCTGCGCCTCCCTGCTTGATTTTCTTCTAGCGGACGTTCAACCCGCCAACCAGCACGCAACGGCGTTTCCTGGTAAAGGTACGGGCGCTTGTCAGGCCTTCACCAGTCGGACCGGCGATCGTGAAGGTGATGAAGCCTTCGCCGCCAATTCCGATACCGGAATAGCTCGGGCCGTTTTTAACGAAAATCGTGGTCTGGATGAGCCTGGCCATCTTGGTGAGAGAAGTCACATTTGTAGAGTGCATGATGGCTGTGTGACGCAAATTGTGCTCGCAGATGATCGCCCAATCAATGGCTTCGTCCACATTTTTCGCCCGTACTATCGGCAAGATCGGCATCATCAACTCACTGAGCACAAACGGGTGCATGAGTTCTGTCTCCATGGTGATGAGCCGGGTGTTTGACGGGGCCTTGATGCCTAGAGCCTTCAGAATCGACAGCGCCGACTTTCCCACCCATTCGGTGCGGGGAAGCTTGCCATCCATGACCAACTCTTGCAGCTTCGCAATTTCCCCGGGATCGGTGAGCTCAAACGCGCCGTTCTTGAGCATATTGAACTTGAGCAAATCGGCAATGGCGTCAACCGCGATAACCTCTTTTTCAGCCGTGCACGGAAGGTTATTGTCGAAGGTTGCCCCGTCCACGATGTCCTTCGCCGCCTGTTCGATATCAGCCGTCTCGTCCACTACCACCGGGGGATTCCCGGCACCGGCGCCGATAGCCTTCTTGCCCGACGAGAGCACCGTGCGGACGATTCCAGGGCCACCGGTGGCGACCAAGAGCCGGACATCTTTGTGTGCCATCAGCTTGTCGGTGTTTTCGATGCTGGGTTCGCGCACCATGGTGATCAGATTTGCGGGGGCGTCAATCTTGGCCAGGGCGTGGTTCAACTCTTTGACCAGCCAAATCGAGAGATCCTTGGCTCTCGGATGGGGGCTGAACACCACGGCATTCCCAGCCGCCAACATGGCGATGCCGTTGCAGAGAATGGTCTCGGTGGGGTTCGTGGTCGGGGTGATGGCGCCAATCACCCCAAATGGCGATAATTCGAGCGTGGTCAATCCATCATCACCAGACCAGGCCTCGGTAAAGAGATCTTCAACCCCGGGAGTGAGTTCGGCCACAAATTTGTTCTTCAGAATCTTGTCCGGAACATTGCCCATGCCGGTCTGCTTGACGGCTTCCTCGGCCATGTAGTGCAGGTTTTCGGGAATCACCGTAAAATCTCTGATGGCCTGCACGACGCGCCTGCGGAAATTCATGGAGCATTTCATGTATTCACGCTGAGCTGTGACCGCTGCCCCAACCGCCGAGTCAACATCTTCAAAAATGCCATCCTCGTTTGGATACGGCATGCTGGTTGCCTTGGCAATCGCCAAAGACACGGCAGCGGCGATTTGTTCCGGTGTTACAGTTGTCATTTCCCACTCCCAAATATCGTGCTGATCGCATAGTCAAGAATCTCCACGTCTTCCTCCACAGTGCCGCCGGAGATGCCGACACCTCCCAATAACACTCCTCCATCGAAAACCGGCTCTCCCCCGCCAAAGAGAATCAACCGACCTCGATTGGACGCCTCGATTCCGTAGAGCGGGCCGGTTGGGCCGGCAGCCTCAAGCAAATTGCCGGTGGAAGTCTTTAGCGCCGCCGCCGTAAAGGCTTTGTTGATCGCCACATCGATGCTTGCCAAAAGCGAATCCGCCATCCGATGGACGAGAATCAGATTGCCGCCTTCGTCGACTGCGGCGAAAACTATCGGGATACCCAGTTGGGTGCCCTTGAACTCCGCCGCCTCAGCCAGACACTTTGCCGTCGCCAAGTCGAGGGCAACTCTCTTGGCGGGCTGCTGGACAGTTCCCGTCACCTTGGCGACCGCGTCTGCGACAATCCGAGCGATCTGCTCTCGATCGTGAAAAGTCTCTTGGACGCGCGCCACCGCGAACAGGGCATCGGAAAGCCGGTTGAGATAGCGAATCAGCTCTTCGCGCACCGGTTCGGCCTGAGCCATCGTAAGGACTCGGCGTTCGGCTCGGCGGACGACCGTCCTCGCCTGATGCAACGCTGCCGAAATCGGCTCGCGCCCGGGAACCACAAAGTTCCGCTGCACCCCCGAAATGGCCAAACACTTGTCAATCAGGCCTTCCAGATCTTCAACATCCGCCTGGCTTATCTTGCCGTCCAAGATCGTTTTGCCTTTTTCATCGCTAGCCAGTTCGGCAGCGAGGACGAAGAGGCGCTGTTGGATGCCGTGGACGATGGGGCGGTATTCGTCCTGCAAGAGCGCTTTGGCGGCTCCGATGGCTGCGTTGGACTCGTCCACAGTTCCATACGCCTCCACACTCGCGGCCTGCTTGGGCACGCGAGAACCTCCGAAAAGGCCGGTTAGTCCTTTATCGCCGGTACGGGTGTAGACATTTGGCATATTAGTTGTCTATCTCGGTCGAATCCACGATGCCGATAATGGTGGAATCAATCGGCGCGTCTGGATTGCCCGCCGCATAGCGTGCGGAAGAACCACCCACCACGATGACCGTCTCGCCCACACCGGCACCCACGGTGTCTACGCTCACATCCGGCTTGCCGATGTATTCGCCCACAACATCGAGACGTTGGGTCACCAGCAGCTTGAAGCCGACCAGATTGCGATCCTTTTGGGTGGCAACTACCGTCCCGCGGACTTTGGCTAGATACATTTCATGCCCTTTCGATTCGGATGGAACGACTACTGGCGAGATCTTTGGCGAACTCGGTAATCACAGCCTTTTGGCCAACCCGCAAGGTCGTTCCAATAGGTAATCCCTGGACCAGCCGCGCCGAAATGAGACGTTCTGGACATTCCAGGGAAGCGACAGCGGCACCGACCGCGCTTTTCGAGGCGCCGGGCGTCGGAACCGCTGCCGGCAGCAGCGTCTCAGCAGGTGTGGGGATCGGCTTCGGGCAGATCCCCACAGCCTTTAGCACCGCTTGATCTAGCTCGCACACATCGCTGAGCTGAACACCGAGAGCGGCAAACTGCGCCAGATTCTTTCGCAATAGCGCAGCCTGGGCGATCGGCATATTTGGGAAGAGGCTCCGCTTCTGCCCGCTGTCCGGATCGGCGGCGTTGCCGGCGGCGATTACCTGCTTCCCGTTCATCAAGAACTCGCTGATCAGATTGGCGGCCAACCCGTCTGCAATGCCACAGGCCGCCT
>JAITSW010000163.1 GCA_031287505.1 Propionibacteriaceae bacterium | reverse complement strand
GAGATCTACAGCATTATCAACCAGCTAGCCGACTTGGGCAAAGCAGTGTTGGTTATCTCCTCAGAATTGCCCGAGCTAATCGGAATTTGCGATCGTATTTATACCCTGAGTGAAGGCGTCATCACCGGCAATGTTGCGCGGGCAGACGCGACCCAGGAATATTTGATGAAACTCATGACCGTCGAAACAAGGAAAGCAGCCTAACAATGAGCACTCTCAAGGAATCACTATCGGGAAACCTGCGCCAATACGGCATCATGGCCGCGCTGCTCGCCGTGGTGGTTGTCTTCGGCATCATGACGGGCGGAAAGCTGCTTTTCCCTGACAACGTTGCCGACCTGGTTCGCCAAAATGCCTATGTGCTTATTCTGGCTATCGGAATGGTGATGGTGATCGTCGCCGGCCATATCGATCTGTCGGTGGGTTCGCTAGTCGCCTTTATCGGCGGCGTTTTGGGCTGGGCGATGTATTACTGGAATTGGCCTTGGCCGTTGGCAGTTTTGCTGGCTTTGGCGATTGGCGCCGCCGTGGGCGTGTGGCATGGCTTTTGGATTGCCTATGTGCGAATACCGGCTTTTATTGTCACCTTGGCGGGCATGTTGATATTCCGGGGGTTGGCGATCATAATCGCCGGGGTCACCATGGCCGGTTTTGATTCCGGGTTCGTCTATGTGGCGGCTGGTTCGATACCCAATTTCTTCTCGCGCTTGGGGCCTTTGCCGTTTACCTTCGGCAGTAATCAGCCGGTCGCACTTGACTTGGTCACGGTTCTCATCGGCGTCATTGGGATCGCCGGGTTGATTTGGTCGCAAATTCGAGCCCGGGCATCGCAGGAAAAGCACGGGGTGGTCCCGGAGTCGATGGGGCTATTTGTCGGCAAGACCGTGGTGACTGTTTTTGCAATTCTGGCTTTGGTTTTCCTGTTGGCCGCTAGTTCTGGCGGTTCACCGGTTGTCTTGATCATCGTGGGCGTCCTAATCGCCGTTTACAGCTTCGTGCTCAACCGCACGGTCTTTGGCCGGCATGTTTACGCTGTTGGCGGCAACCTTAATGCCGCGATTCTCTCCGGTATCAACACCGCCCGCACGAATTTCTTCATCTTCTTGCATATGGGCTTGCTTTCGGCGGTGGCGGCCATCGTGGTGACATCTAGGGCCGGTGCGGCCACTTCAACCGCCGGGCAAAGCTATGAGTTGGATGCCATTGCGGCCTGTTTCATCGGCGGCACGGCGGTTACCGGCGGTATTGGCCGTATTTCTGGAGCCATGGTTGGCGCGCTCATCATGGGTGTTATCAACATGGGCTCGTCGATCTATGGCATTGCCCCGGCCTGGCAGCAGGTAGTGAAGGGCTTGGTGCTGCTGGCAGCCGTTGCCTTCGACTTGCTCTCAAAGCGCCGCGCCAAGGTCAACTGACGCGTGTGGGGGAAAAGGGGTGAGGGTTCCCGTTCTGTTACAGGGCGGGAACTCTCCTTTTTAGTTGGGAGTATTTCCCGGCAGACTGCGCTCGGCGGGAATCAGTTTTAATTCGAACTCTCTCTTTTTAGTGGGTTATGGGGTTATAGGACAAAAAGAGAGTCTTTTCCGAGCGTGTCACCTGTTTCTTCTGGCCCATCCTTTGCGTGCTCATAGGCCTTCTTCGGGGGTCGCGGCGGTGCCCCAGTCGCCGGGTTTGTCATCGTTGGCGTGTGGTTTGGGGTTGGGCGGCTCTTTGAAGTGTTCGGGTCGGATCAGGTCAGCCAGTGGCGGTGCAGCGGCCGCGTGACGCCACATCCACCACTCGAATGCGCGGCGTCGATGCTCGACGGGCATGCCCCGATGCCTGCGGGCAACCTCACGGAGTTGGGCGTTTACCCCTTCCTGGACATAATACGCAAGTCTTATTGCCCAGTGGCAGAGCTTCATATGATTGTCATACAATAGCTGGCGCAAGCTAACTTCCAAAGGGCAAGGTCAACGATGAGCCGAGTTGTGGTCACCGACCATCCATTCAAAGACACGATCATGGAGCAAGAAGTCGCCGCCTCTCACGGTGCCGAGTTCTTGGAGGTTCACGCGGTGAGCGAGGACGAGACGATTTCCGCCGTGCAAGGGGCAAATGTGGTGTTGGTGGATTACGCCCCCATTACCAGGCCGGTCTTGGAGACCCTCGCGCCCGGAGCGGCGGTCATCCGCTATGGCGTGGGCTACGACAACATCGACGTCGCCGCAGCCAAAGAGCTGGGTATCACGGCCGCAAACGTCCGCGGTTACGGGACGGCAACGGTGGCCGATCATGCCGCCGCGCTGATTTTGGCCACCACCCGACGGCTCTATCAGCAGACGGAGGCTCTAAAAGCTGGTTCATACCCCGCACCTTGGGCTTTTGGAAACATCAAAGAGGTTGGCGACCACAGCGTCGGCTTGGTGGGGGTGGGCAAAATCGGCTTGGCATTGGCCAAGCGGGTGCAGGCGTTCGGTTGCCAAGTTTTGGCATATGACCCGTATGCGAATGTGGACGAGGTGGCTGCCGAAGGCATCAAGCTGACTACCCTTGAAGAGGTCTTTTCATCCGACGTTATTTCGCTGCACCTGCCATTGACCAAAGACACCGAGCACCTTATCCGCACCGAAACCATCGCGCAGATGAAACCAGAGGCCGTCATAGTCAACACTGCCCGCGGAGGTTTGGTCAACACTGTCGATCTGGCACAGGCGCTGCGGGAAGGACGGTTGGCCGCAGCCGGTCTAGATGTGTTCGAGAATGAGCCCCTGCCTGCTGATTCCGAGCTGTTTAGCCTTGATAATGTCATTCTCACTCCGCATATGGCCTTCTACTCTGAAGGCTCGATCTACCGCCTCCAGCGGATGGCTGCCGACGACGCGGCACGGGCGTTGGAAGGCAAGCCCCTGCTCGGAGCGCTGTAAGTCGCACAGGAGGCAAAACAATGACGAGGGAATTTCAAGCTCAACCGCTGCTTCCCATCCGGGCCAATCTGGGTGAGGGCGCCGTCTGGGATTACGTCCGCCAAAGGCTGCTATTCCTCGATATCTGCGGCGGGGAAGTTTTCTCTTACAACCCTGCCGATGGCGGGTATTCGGAGTTTCGCCTGGGACGGCATGTTGCCGACGTTCATCCAACTGTCTCTGGAGCCTTGCTGCTTGCCCCGCAAGAGGGCGTCGGCCTGTACCGGGGCGGTGAATACCGCTCGCTTGCCGCGCCTTTGGCGACTACCCCGCATTTGCGGACGAACGATGGCAATGTCGATCCCCGCGGCCGCTATTTCATCGGGACGATGGCTTATGACGAGAAGCCGGGTGTCGCCGTCCTATACCGGTTGGACGCCGGAAACGGGGTAACTCCCGTTCTGGAGGATCTGAGTATTTCCAACGGGATTGAGTGGTCGCCGGACGGCACGGTGCTGTACTTCATCGACAGTCCGACAAAGCAGGTGAGGGCGTTTGACTACGATCTTGACAGCGGCGAGCTCGGTGAATCGCACATAGTCGCTCAGGTGCTCTTCGAAGGCGGCGCTCCCGACGGGATGACGGTGGATGCCGAAGGCGGCATTTGGGTGGCCTGTTTTGGGGGCGGCCAGGTAAGGCGGTATTTGCCCGACGGCGTTTTAGACGCCGTGGTTCACACGCCGGGAGCCAAGATGGTGACATCCTGCTGCTTCGGCGGCTCTGAGCTAGACACGCTCTACATCACCACCGGCCAATTCCTGATGCCGCCAAACGAGGTGGGTTATCAGCCCAACTCCGGGCGTCTTTTCCAGGTGAAGCCGGGCGTTACCGGCAAGCCCGCCACCCTATTCGACGATTCAAAAATGTAGAAAGAGACGCGAGCCATGAAGCAAGTTAGCATCACCGGGCCCAATGAATGGGTTTTGGGCGAAGTGGAGGCACCGCGTCCTCCCGATGGTTGGTTGCTCATCGCACCGCTGCGCGTTGGCATATGCGGGACGGACGTCGAGTTGCTGGACGGCTCGATGGTTTATTTCGAGACCGGCCAGGCCACCCGCCCGCTTACCCCGGGGCACGAATGGGCGGGGTGCGTTATCGGCTGGGCTCCAGGAGTTACCGGTTTTTCTGTGGGGCAGGTCGTCACCGGGGAGAATCTGATTGGCTGTGGCCACTGTGAGCTGTGTGCCGCCGGCCAGTACGCCATCTGCGAAGACCGTTGCGAAGCTGGCCTCTTTGGCTTACCCGGTGCGCTTTCGGGGTTCATCGTCCGCCCTCGTGAATGGGTCTATCCGCTGCCTGGCGAAGTGTCGTTAGCGGATGCGGCGATGATTGAGCCGACGACTGTCTCTTACCGGGGCATCAAGCGCCTCCGCTTGCCCCAGGATGCCCAGAAGGTGCACGTGATCGGAGGTGGGACGTTGGGCTATATCGCTGCCGAGCTGCTGCGTTCCGAGGCCTTCGGTTTGGATGTGGCGGTGAGTGCGAAACGTCCCGAATCAATCGCTAGGGCTATCTCGGTGGGAGCGCGACTCCCCGAAGAGGGTGAGCGGTTCCCATTCGCTATCGAGGTGGCTGGCGGGTCGACGTCGGTGGCGGACGGGCTGCGGGCACTGCTTCCGGGGGGAAGACTGGTGTCAATCGGCTTCACCGGACTCTCTATGGTGCCGATTCCGCTGGACCAGCTGGTTGTCCAAGATCAAGAGATCATCGGCTCGCTGGCAGCTCCCGGCGTCTGGCCGGAGGTGGTAGATCTGATCGCCCGCAAAGTCGTCCACCCCAGTGCCCTGGTGACGGATGAATTTTCCCTTGACGAATATGGCAAAGCTATCGATCTGCTGAATCTGCGCCTGACCAGCACCGGCAAAGTGTTGATTCACACGCACGAGAGTGTGGAGGCGGCCCAAGAAGCGGCGATAGCCGAATTCGGGGCAGAAGAACTCGCTTCGCTTCGGCGATAGCAAACTAGCCGCGGGCGCGGGCGTTGCCCACCAGTTTGGCGCAGAGCTCGCCGAAATCCCAGCCGGCGGCACTTACCGCCTGCGGCACTAGGGAGGTTTCCGTCATGCCGGGAGCCGAGTTGACCTCTAAGAAGAACGGTGTGCCGTCGGAGCGGACGATGATGTCGGCTCGGGATATATCGCGCAGCCCGAGGATGCGGTGGGCCGAGATTGCCATCTCGGCGCAAGCTTTGGCGACGCCGTCCGGAATGTCGGCGGGCACCACAAAGCGGGTTTCACCTGCGGTGTAGCGCGCGGTGTAGTCGTAGAAACCGGAGAGCGGTTGAATTTCCACGATCGGCAGGGCGACCGGTTCTCCTTCTGGCTCGATTACCGCCACGGTCACCTCGGTGCCTTCGATAAACTCCTCGATGACGTTGACGTCCCCGTAGGAGTAGGCGCTCACCATGGCCTGGGCGATCTCATCCGCCGAGCAAACTTTGGTGGCACCCAGGGAAGAGCCCGAACGCACCGGCTTGATCATGATTGGGAACTCAAAATGCTCGGCAATGGCCCCAACCAACTGCTTGGCTCCCAAATCGCGGAACACGTCTGCGGGCAAGACCACGCTCTTGGGTTTGACGAGCCCAGCCCGCGCGACCAACGGCCCGCAAATTGCCTTATTGAACGAACGCCGGCAAGCGGACGGCGTTGAACCCACGTATGGAATGTGCAGCAGTTCGAGCGCCTGCTGCAGCCCGCCGTCTTCGCCAACGCCGCCATGCAGTGTCGGAAAGGCTACCGGGTTGTCGAGGTTTCGCAGCAGCTCGATCAGCTCGGCGTTGACATCCGATTCAACCACTTTTAGGCCTTGGTCCCGCAGAGCTTTGGAAACCCGACGTCCGGAGCGAAGTGAGATATCCCTTTCGTGGGAAAGTCCTCCGGAGAGTACTACTACAGTCTCTTGGTTGCTCATTTTGCCCCTTAGTGGATGTCATTGGCCGGGCCTTGCAGACCCAGTTTAGGTGCGATGTCGTCTTCGAGGCCGAATGTAGCCCGGATAGCAAGCTCGGTTTTTAATACTTCGCCAAGTCGGCGGGTGCCTTCGATGATTTGTTCTTCGGTGGGGAAGCAGAATGAGAGGCGCATGTTGCGAGAGCCAAAGCCGTCTGAGTAGAACGCCGTTCCCGGGACATAGGCTACGCGAGCCGAAACAGCGCGGGGCAGCATGGCTTGGGCGTCTAGGCCGTGGGGAAGCGTCACCCAAACGAAGAAGCCGCCGCCGGGATTTGTCCAGGTAGTCCCAGGCGGCATGTTCTCAGCCAGGCCGGCCAGCATGGCTGCGCGACGGCTGCGGTACATGTCGTGGAAGTCTTTGATCTGGCCGCGCCAGTCGAAATTATCTAGGTAGGCGGCGATGGCGTATTGCGAAAACACCGGTGGGCACAGGGTGGCAGATTCTTGCGCCAGCACCAGCTTTTCGCGCACCGCGTGCGGCGACAGCGTCCATCCCACCCTAAAACCGGGGGCAAACGTCTTCGAGAACGAACCGAGGTAGACCACCACTTCGCCGTCTAGCGAACACATCGCCGGGATGGGATCGTCATCGAAACACAGCAAACCGTAGGGGTTGTCCTCAACGATGAGCAGCTTTTCCTCCCGGGCCAAGTCGACGAGCTCTTGACGGCGCCAAAGCGGCTGGGTGATGCCGGTGGGGTTTTGGAAGTTCGGGATGGTGTACAAGAACTTCACCGCGCGTCCTCCAGCGCGCAGGGACACCAGTGCCTGCCGCAGGGCGGTGGGTGAGAGCCCATACTCGTCCATTTCAACATGGACGACCTCGGCTTGGTAAGACTGGAACGTTCCCAGCGCGCCCACATAGCTGGGAGCCTCGGCGAGGATGACGTCTCCGGGGTTGCAAAAAGTGCGGGTGACAAGGTCTAACGCCTGTTGTGAGCCGCAGGTGATCACCACGTCGTCGGAGTTGGCGTGAATGTCTTCTTCGGCCATCACCTCGACGATCTTTTCGCGGATGAACGGCTCACCTTGGCCGGCACCAT
Organism: Propionibacteriaceae bacterium; assembly: GCA_031287505.1. Classification (GTDB taxonomy): domain Bacteria; phylum Actinomycetota; class Actinomycetes; order Propionibacteriales; family Propionibacteriaceae; genus Propionicimonas. The sequence goes on along the minus strand of JAITSW010000163.1, from coordinate 2,118 downwards.
ACTGCATCGCCCTGACACCGTCGTCCCTAATGAGTTTTGAAACAGCCTCGCCAAGAGCCTGACGCGGCAGATCTGCGATATTTGGCATACCCCCGGCCAATGAGACAACCTCAGGGCGGTTGGCGACGGAAAACAAGGCCCGGACGGCGGAAACCGTCAACCCATGGGTGCGGTCTGCGTAAAAATCGAGGTAAGAGTCGAGGCGGGTATCGTGGCGGGACGGCTCCATTTGACTCACCCGGACTAGCTTAGCCGCGCAGGCAAAAAAACGAGGTATCGGCTTCCGCTTTGCGACCACCGGACAATGAACAGCGCCCGCCCTCTGGTGCTGCCCGCTGTTTTCTCGCTCCTGCTGGTTTCGGTGACTTTTAGGTAACCTCGGCGCAAATCTGTTTTTTACCGCAGCCCTCCTTAAGGGTTGGCTCTCTGACTAGCTCTGGCGAAACAGAGATCGTAGTTGCACAAGACGTGGAAACACTCGAAGATGAGGCAGGCGGAAAAATTAATTGAGGCTTAAAGTTATTCTCGTGAAAAGACTTTGGATTCCAGCACTGGCGGTAACTGCCTGCCTGTTTTCGGGATGCGCTTTCGGCGACTCAGTATGGGAGCCGGCATTGACCGGTGCCGACGAGGCCGAGCCGGCCAGGAGTCTGAAAGATCTTGTTGAAAGGGCTGAGGTAGTTTTAGCGGGAGAAATATCTGGGGTTTCCAGGGAGTTTAGCTCAGTTATTATCGATGTCTTGGTAACTGAAGTGATTCTAGGGAGTGGTATCGCTGAGCGTGTTCATATCGAGGTTCCGCCTCTTGATTCTCTGCGGGACTTTGTAGAGGAGAATCCACATGGTCAGGCTATGTGGTTCCTGACGCCAGCCGGTGCTCCTGGTCGTTACGCGATCGCTTCAAATGCCGGGGTGATCGCGCAGGAAGAGGGCTCTCTTCGCACAATTGCAGATCGGACTCTCAGTGATCAAGTTCTACCCGAGGGAGTGAAATCTATGCATGGTCTAGCTGAGGCAGTCCAGAAGATCAGCTAATAAATCAGCGTGCGGGAGGCAAGGAAACTAGGAAGCAAGGCTTCGCAGTACAATCGTTGATTGATTCAACGAGAGGACGTCCATGAGAGATCCACGCGAAGTGGTTATCGTCGGCTCTGGCCCGTCAGGCTATACCGCTGCTATCTACACGGCGAGAGCGGGGTTGTCTCCGCTGCTCTTTGAGGGATCGCTGGGCGCTGGCGGAGCCTTGATGAACACCACCGAGGTGGAGAATTTTCCGGGCTTTCCCGAGGGTGTTCAAGGCCCGGATTTGATGGCGGCCATGCGGGCGCAGGCACTGCGATTTGGCGCGGAGCTTATTACCGACGACGTGCTCTCGCTCGATTTGCGCGGAGATATCAAGCGGGTGGTGGACTCGGAAGAGAACGTCCACGAGGCCAAGACCATTATTTTGGCCACCGGCTCGGCTTATCGCACGCTGGGCATACCCGATGAAGGACGGCTCAATGGCCGCGGGGTTTCCTACTGCGCCACCTGTGACGGCTTCTTCTTCCGGGGCAAAGACATCGCTGTTGTCGGTGGTGGCGATACTGCCCTCGAAGAGGCTAACTTCCTCTCACGTTTTGGCAACTCGGTGACGGTGGTTCACCGTCGCGGCGAATTCCGCGCATCCCAGGTGATGGTTGACCGCGCGAAGGCGAATCCCAAGATTCACTTCGCTTTGGAATCGGTGGTGACGCAGCTGCATGGTGAAAACCAGTTGGAGTCTGTCACGCTCACCGACACTTTGACCGGTGGCAAGCGCGAGCTGGCCGTTCAAGGCCTCTTCGTGGCCATCGGGCATATTCCGCGTTCGGAATTAGTGCGCGGCCAGGTTGATCTGGACGGCGATGGCTATGTGAAGGTGGCTTCGCCGTCCACGAGCACGAATCTTGCCGGGGTATTTGCCACCGGAGATTTGGTTGACCGGACGTATCGGCAGGCTATTACGGCAGCCGCGTCGGGATGTCGTGCCGCACTAGATGTCGAACGGTATTTGGAAGCTTTGCTATAGGGCAGATCGTTAGGCGGCGGCTCTGCAAGGCGGGAGCGGCCGCGAAGTGGCGAGCACGAGATTCTGGAG
>JAITSW010000265.1 GCA_031287505.1 Propionibacteriaceae bacterium | reverse complement strand
GGTGCGTTCCGTGGAAGAAATCGTCGCAATTTCTGTGCCCGCAAAACCGAAAGCAGGCAGCGCAGCCAGGGCAAAAGAGAAAAAACTAGAGCTTGCGGAAGCAGCGCAGCTCCAGCGCGAACTTGAGGAGGCTCTAGACACCCGGGTGCGCATCAGCGGCGGTACGCGGGGTCGAATCGTGATCGATTATGCCGGGGCCGATGATTTGGAACGGCTCGCCACCAAAATGACAGGCTCGACAAAAGGTTTGATCTAGGATCTGCCAGGGCAATATGCGAGCTGGGTTAACGCCCCGAACTCAATAGCCGACTAGCGTCTGGTCAGGCGGTCTGGGAAGGGCAATGAGGCGTTTACCAGGGTAAGCGCTGCCGGCGGATCCAAAGGACCGCGTTCTTTGGTGGCCCGGGTTAGCTCGTTGGGCACTCCGGTTATAGCGGCGATGATGTCTTCGTAGGTGACGTCGGCCATCAGCGCCTCGCCATTGATTCGGCCGTGACGCATCACCACGATGCGATCGGCGACCGCCTGCACATCGGAGAGCGTATGCGAGATGAACATCACGCCGTAGCCCAAGTCGCGCAGCGACTCGATCAGATTGAGTACTTCCGCGGTCTGCGTCACCGACAGGGAACTGGTGGGCTCGTCCATTACCACCACCCGCGGCGATCCCAGCAAAGCCCTGGCGATAGCGGTAGTCTGCCGCTGACCCGCCGAGAGTGTGGCCACCAGAGTCTGCACTGGAGGCAGGCGGGCGCCCAATTCTGCGAGGACACCGCGGGCGATCTCGTCCATTTTGTCTTCGGCCAGTGAGATCCCGCCGACGATTTCCCGCCCTAAGAAGAGATTTTGGACGATGCTCAAGTTGTCGCAAAGAGCCAATTCCTGAAAGACGCTGGCGATGCCCAAGTCTTGGGCTACTGACGGGTTCGGGATTTGGGTGAGTTCTCCGTCCCAATAAATCTCGCCGGTATCTGGTTGGTAGACGCCGGCGATCGTCTTGGCGAGGACGGATTTTCCAGCGGCGTTGTCGCCCACCACCGCCACCACTTCGCGCGGGAATATGTCGAAATCAACATTGCTCAGGGATTCGACGGAGTTAAATCGCTTCGAGACACCGCGTAAAGCCAGAATAGGCTGCCTAGTTCGGGGCTGCGCAGGGGTGTCTTTGGCTAAGATCATGCACTTTCCTCCAGAACAGCTACCGGCAATGGGATGGAATCAAAGGCAAAAGCGACCGCTCCCCGAACAGCGGCGTCGGAGTCTAGCTCGGAAAGTTCGATCCGGGGCGGGAAGAGTGGATTGTGTAGCGACTGGCGCTCGATGGAGGTCTCCAGCGGCGCGGTGAGGATCGGCCCTGCCTCGGCAAGCTCCCCGCCAATGACAATCAATGCCGGATTTACCACGTTTACCAGGGACGAGAGGGCAATGCCGATATAGAAAGCCGCATCCGCAATCACGCGGGAGCAGCCGATGTCCCCTTCGCGCGCCATCGAGATGACATCACGCAAGGTGACATTTCCCACTGTGTCGCGTAGCGAGTTGACGATGGCGGATGAGTTCACCATCATCTCCAGACATCCGCGATTTCCGCAGCGGCACAGCGAGCCGTTCTCGACCACCCGGATGTGGCCAATCTCACCAGCTGTTCCGGCGTGGCCGCGCAGAATGTCGCCATGGGCAAAAATTCCGGCGCCAATGCCGTGTCCGATGAGCACAAAGACTGCGGAATCCGCTCCCCTGGCAATACCGAAACGGGATTCGCCGAGCATGGCCAGGTTCGCGTCGTTGTCTACCACGACGGGTTTACCCAGTCGCCGAGACATAGACGCGGCAATTTGCACTTCGTCCCAACCGCGTAGTAGCCCGGGGACGGCGAGTGTATCGGTACGCGGGTCGTAAGGAGAGCAGATGCCCAGGCCAACACCCAGCAGTTCGCTTTGCTGGGCTCCAGAGGCCTCCAGCATGTCCCAGATCAGGTGTGCGGCCCGATCCAAGTCGGTGTCTGATCGATGGTCTGGCGGGAGCGGCATGCGCTGCGAGGCGATGATGGTGCCGCTGGGATCCCCCAGCACCACCCGCAGCGTCCGCGAGGAAAAATGAATTCCGGCGACAATCCCGAGCTGACGCGAAAGCATGACCTGGGTGGCCCGCCTGCCTGAGCGGGTGGTTTGGCTGGTGGTAACGATACCCAAGCCCACCAGCTCGTTCACGATAATGGAGATTGTGGCTGCCGAAAGGCCGGTGGCGTCGGCAAGCTCCACCTGGGTCATGGCTCCCAGCCGACGGATGATGTCAAGAATTCGGGCACGGTTAGCTTCGCGAAGAGAACTCTGCGAACCCGGGGGCACCCGATTGACTGGCATGGGGGAAAGTCTAGCTCGACGGAGGCGATTCGAAAGAGCATCCTCCATTTGCGGAGGCAAAGACTCAACCGTTTCGTTAGGGAAGTTAAGTAACAAGTCGATAACATTGCTGATTGCGTTTGAGTTCTAAACTCAAGACCGTTAGCATTTCAGTTGTCACCTGTTTGCGGCGATCGCAAATAAGTGCCTGAAGTCGAAAAACCGCCAGTGTTGGGGGTTTTTCTCAACCATATACAGAAGGGATTACCTCTATGGCTATCCGTAAATCAGTAGCAGTCCTCGCCGGTGCAGCAGTTGCACTCGCCGCGTTCGCCGGCTGCACTCCCTCGCCCACGCCATCTGCTTCTCCAAACACTGAGTCTGGCTCTGCCGCTCCCGCTGGCGACACCCTCATCGGTATCACGATGCCGACAGTGAGCCTTGAGCGTTGGAACAACGATGGCAAAGGCCTGGTAGACCAACTCGAAAAAGCTGGTTATAAGACCATGCTCGACTATGGCGACAACAAGAACGAGCAGCAGATTCAGCAGATCGAGAATCAGATCAATGCCGGTGCCAAGGTTCTCGTTATCGCCTCCATCGACGGCTCAACGCTGGGCCCGACACTTGCCAAGGCAAAAGAAAAAGGCATCACGGTTCTCGCATATGACCGCTTGATCATGAAGACCCCGGATGTGGATTACTACGCCACCTTCGACAACTACCTCATCGGCAAGCTGCAGGGTGAGTTCATCAAGGAGAAGTTGGATCTCGATAACGCGGCAGGTCCTTTCAACTTCGAGCCTTTCGCCGGTTCCCCCGACGACAACAACGCCTCGCTGTTCTTCCAAGGCGCGTGGGATGTTCTCAAGCCCTACGTTGATTCCGGCAAACTCGTCATCCAGTCGGAAACCGGCAAGAAAGCCGCGAGCAACTGGCAAGACATCGGCATCCTCGAGTGGAAGGCCACCACTGCCCAGTCTGAGATGGAAACCCGCCTGAACTCGTACTACACCGATAAGAAGGTCAACGTCGTCCTGTCTCCGAATGACTCCCTGGCTCTGGGTATTGCCCAAGCTTTGGAAACCAAGGGTTACACCCCCGGCCCGGAGTACCCGGTACTTTCCGGTCAAGATGGCGACAAGCCGAACTTGAAGCTCATCCTCGCCGACAAGCAGTCCATGACTGTTTGGAAGGACACCCGTTTGCTGGCCGCCCAGGTAGCCAAGATGGTCGATCAGATTGTCAAGGGTGAAACAGTTGAGACCAACAACACCGACACCTATAACAATGGTGTGAAGGTGCTCCCGTCTTACTTGATCACTCCTGAGGTCATCGTCAAAGATCAGATCCAAGAAAAGTTGGTTGGCTCTGGCTTCGTTACCGAAGACGACTTGAAGTAGCGCAAATGGCGAAGCTCTTGCGGCTCGCCAAATAAACTCGGATATGGTGTGCTGTGCGCGGGGAAACCTGGGCACAGCACACCGATACGGGCAAATCTATTCAAATATCCAACATTCAAATATCCAACATCAAGGAAGATGTAATGGCTCAATCGCCCCCTATCCTGCAGATGCGGGGAATCTCCATGGAATTTCCGGGCGTCAAGGCACTGGAGGATGTCACGCTGAAGGTTGCCAGAGGCGAAATACATGCCATCTGCGGTGAAAATGGCGCCGGCAAATCCACGTTGATGAAAATTCTCTCCGGCGTCCACCCACATGGAAGCTACACCGGCGAAATCCTCTTTGAAGATGATCCCTGCGCATTCAAGACCATCCGGGAGTCGGAAGAGCGCGGCATTGTCATCATCCACCAAGAACTCGCCCTGATCCCCTTCCTCTCCATCACCGAGAATATTTTCTTAGGCAACGAGCGGGCTAAGTATGGCGTTATCGACTGGGGCGAAGCAGAGCATCAAGCTGTCGAGCTATTGCGCCGGGTCGGCTTGAGCGAAAATCCGCAGACATCTATCGTCGATATCGGCGTGGGCAAGCAGCAACTTGTCGAGATTGCCAAAGCCCTGGCAAAGCGGGTCGACCTCCTTATTTTGGACGAGCCGACTGCCGCCCTCAACGACGATGATTCCGAGCACCTGCTCAGTCTGGTGCGCGCCCTGCGCGACGAGGGCGTTACGTCTATCATCATCTCGCATAAGCTCGGCGAGATCATCTCAATCGCCGACTCCATCACCATTATCCGCGATGGCAAGGTCATCGAAACGCTCAGTGTCGTGGGTGACCAAGTCACCGAAGAGCGTCTGATCAAGGGCATGGTCGGACGGGAGATGAATAGCCGCTTCCCAGACCACGAGCCGCATATCGGTGCCGAGGCCTTCCGCATCGAAAACTGGACGGTGCATCATCCGATTGACACAGCGCGCAGGATGGTGGACAACGCGTCTTTGACTATTCACAAGGGCGAAATTGTCGGTTTGGCCGGCCTGATGGGCTCTGGGCGCACCGAAATGGCGATGAGCATCTTTGGCGAAACCTATGGGACGAATATCTCTGGCAAAGTCTATGTCGACTCAGTTCAAGTGAACACCAAGACAGTTGAGCAGGCTGTTCGCCATGGAATTGCCTATGCCACCGAAGACCGCAAGCGTTACGGGCTAAACCTGATCCAATCGGTTAAAGAAAACATGACCGCCGCGGCGCTGCAAAAAATCGCAAGCCGGGGGGTAATTGACCCAAACAAAGAGATTGGCGTCGCCAACCGGTTGAAAACTGAGCTTACGGTGAAGACTCCAACGGTAGAGTCGTTGGTTGGCA
>JAITSW010000229.1 GCA_031287505.1 Propionibacteriaceae bacterium | reverse complement strand
CAGGCCGGTGTCGTCCAAGATCTGTTGCGCGGCCGCCCTGACCGAGACGGCCTGGTTTAGCCCCCCGCCCTCGTGCACCGGGATTTGACCGTCGGCGAAGACTTCGTCCAGGAAGCCGCGGATGAAGCCCCGGTCGGTGGAGATCCCGTAGTGCTTGGTCTGGTTGGCATCATCCAGGCTGTAAGCGTCGCCGAAGAAGGTGTTGTTGCTCACGGCGGCCAGCAGCCCGAGGTAGCGCCATTTCTCGGACAAGTTGGTGTTGGTCGGCGTATAGGCGGTCAGCACCTGTCGCAGGAAGGCGTCGGAATCCGACAGGTTGCGAGGGTCGTTTCCGGCGACATCGAAGTAGGTGAACCCGGTAGCGGGGTCGTCCCACCGGGTCTGCCCGCTGTAGGGGGTGTAGGTGCCGCCGGACGTGCCCGGCTCAGCCCATGCGGGAGCGGCCGTGCCGACCATCAGCCCGCCCACCAACGCCAAACTCAGCAACGCCGACGCGGCCTTCGCCACCCGGGATGCTCGACATGTGATCATTTGTTGTCCTTTCCCCAGACTGACATGCCACCAGAGCCGCACCTCCAGTGGGCGGCTTGTGACTCATCCGAGTTCAATAAAACCGCATACGCCCACCGACGGCCACAGTTTTGTCCCGAACGATAGGTTGCCGCCCCGAAAACCTGATGACTTGGCCTAGACACGCCGACCACTGCTGGCCCCCATGGTCAAACTCGTCAAGACCTCTTGAGCCTGGGTACGGGCGGCTCGACGTTTCCGGATGGTGGAATCGGTGGCACCCAACTCGTAAGCCCGGGTACGGGCGGGCTCAAACGTCTCTGGCAATAATGGCAACAACGCTGTTGCTGATTGGGCTAAGCAGGCAGGTTCGAGCGGGCTCGACCGTTGGCCTGCGCTTAGATTTGTGGAATCGGCTTGAGCCCGGGTTTGGGCGGGCTCGACGTTTCCGGACGGTGGAATCGGTGACGCCCAACCTTGAGTCTCGGTGACGCCCAACTCTTGAGCCTGGGTTCGGGCGGGCTCGACCGGCTCTGGCAATAATGGCACCAAAGCTGTTGCTGATTGGGCTAAGCAGGCGGGCTCGACCGTTGGCCTGCGTGCTTAGATTCGTGGAATCGGCTTGAGCCCGGGTTTGGGCGACTACTGCCTCGACAATCAGCGCCTTCTTAGGCAGGCGGGTGCAGCTCCGACTATGAATCCAAAAATCCAATGGATGTAAGCGCTTCCTTAGGCAGGTGGGTGCAGCGGCAGCAGGACGGTGCTGCGGAAGACCCTCGCCGCCGGGTCGTAGGAGAAGTCGGCGTCACCGCCCAGGCGGACGGCCACCAAGCGGATAGAGTCGAGGCCGTAGCCCTTCCGTCCGGGAGCCTTGGACGAGCCGAATCCGCCCTCGCGGGTGGGCGGTGCGGCGTGGGCGCTGTTTTCCAGCGAGATGGCGAGCAGCGAGGGCTTCTGAGTCATGGTGACGTTGATCCACCGTTCGCCAGCCGGTGTCCGGGAGCAGGCTTCCAGGGCGTTTTCCAGCAGGTTGGACACGACGGTGGCGAGGTCTGGATCGGGCAGGCCGAGGGACGGCTCCACGTTCAGGCTGAGCCTGAGACTTACACCAGACTGCTCAGCGAGCGCGCCGAAGTGTCCCAGCAGCACGTTCACCACCTGGTTGCGGGAGTATTCGATGGGCTGTGGGTCGGGTGCCGCGATGTTGCGGACGTAGGCCGCCAGCTTGTCTAAGTGGCCGCCGTCCAGAAGGCGGGAGATCGCGATGAGGTGGTGTCGCAGGTCGTGCCGGGCGGCTTTCGCCTCGGTGATCCGGGCTTCCATGAGGTGGTAGTTCTGCTCCTGCAGCCGGGTCAGGCGGGTAAGGGAGTCCATCCGCTCGGCCAGCACCAGATTCTCCCGATAGCTGGCCGCCAGGTCGCGCGCCACCACCACGCCAATGCATCCGACCAGCGCGAAACTTCCCAACTCGTAGAACCATCCGGTGATCAGCGGTTCGTGCCAGGGCAGCAGGCGATCCATGACGAGGGTGGTGTCGAACGCAATCATTCCGACCGCCAACGCCAGCGCAGATGCCCGTCCGCCCCACAGCGCGACTACAGCACCGACGGTCAGGAAAGCCGCCGTGACCCACTGATAGGCGGTGGCCAAAGCGGAGTAACCGGCCACCACCCACAGGTCGTGGCTCTGCAGTGCGAACGGAAGCGCCACAGACGCCGCCAGGACGAGCCCGCCGAAGCCCGCGAACCCCCGCTCCCACCGCCCACGGGTGCGCAGGATCGCACCCTGCAGCAGCACAGCGACCAGCAGCATCGCATTGAACGACAGATTCTCGATTAGATAGAGCGGGTAGAAGCTCCCGGCCAGCTCTTTCACCAGCGGGTAGGCAGTGGTGCCGGTGAAGAAGACGCAGAGCAGCCCGTAGCGAGTGGCGAGGGATGCCCGGCGACTCAGAATGCCGACGAGCAGAGCGAGCGCCCCGATGGCGAGCGCGAAGGCATCGATCACGGCACGCACCACGAGCCGCGCGGAAGCCACCGCGAAGACCGCCTCCGGGGTGCCGAACAGCGGCGGGTAGGTCATTCCGCTGTACAGGTGCGACCAGTCTGAGACCGCGATCAGGAGCTCCACCTTTGAGGCGGCGTCGAACTGAACCGTCCGGGTTTTGGTCTCGGGACGGTAGGTCTGGGGGTAGGGGTCGCCCATTTCCGCCACGAGTTCGGAGTTCACCCAGGCGCGGTAGGCGGAGAAGATCTCCGGCAGTTCCAGCAGGTATTGCGCCCGATGCTCAGGCAACTCGATCACCAGCCGATAGGTCGCGCTGCCATGGGGCGAGGCAGATCGACCCCCGGCGTCGAAGCCGCCATACTCGCCGATGAACACCGTCGCGTCCGGGGTGGCACCGACCACATCTCCGGGAGCCAGCAGCTTGTCCGCGTAGTATTCCCAGCCGCTCACCAGCGGCACCACAGGATGGGAGGCAAGATCCTGCTCGGTGAGCACCAGCACCCCGGCATTGCCCCGAGGCTCGGCGGCGGTGTACTTGTTGTCCCACTCGTAGGCTGCCAGGCAGCACAGCACCGCCAGCAGGCACGCCGCCGCCAGGACCAAGCCCGCATACCGTCGCTCCCAGAGCCGCCGGCCGGTGGTCAGAGCCGCCTCCGCCGCACCCAGAACGCCGCAGCCGACAACGCCAGCACCGCGAACCCGGTTGCCGCCACCAGCCACGGGATGGCCGACGGCGCGGCGGGGCTCTCACCGGGCGGCGGGTTCGGGTCTTCCGGTTTAACCGACGGCACGTCCGGTGAACTCGGCTGGAGTGGTTGGAATGGTTGAGATGTTTGGGATGCGCCGGGGGTGGGATCGTCGTCCGGCAGGTCGGTCTCGTCGGCCACGGAAGAACCCGGGTCGGCAATGACATTCACCAGTGGCCTGCCAGACACCGTTCGCCCGCCGGTCTCGCCGCCGGAGCCCGCGCTCGCAGCCCCGGCAGTCCCCGGCGATGAAGGTACCTTGGACGGAGGCGGGCTGGCGGCAGGTGGGATCGTCGGCCCGGGATCCGGCGAAGCGGGCGGCGAGCCAGGCCCAGCGCCGAACGGCGGCCCGGACGGTTGGCCGTCCCCGGGCAAGTCGGGATCAGCGATGGGGAACCGGTCTGCGCCCGTCCGGTCACCGCCGACGTCCCCGCTGTCGGGGTCGGAGTCGTAGAAGGAGAATGCCAAGGTGTTGGACAAGCCGGCGTACTCGCCGTCGTCGACCTCGAGGCGGAACAGGTAGACCCGGTTGTGCGGCAGTTTCTCCGACGGCGCGAACGCGGAACCGTTGCCGACGAACGCGTCCTCGACTTCGCCCAGGGACTGCCAGCTCTCGCCGTCGTCGGTCGAATACCACAAGGTGAGCGACTCGGCGTCCCACATGCGGGCGTAGTAGCTGACGGAGATCCCGTCGCCGCTGGGCATCGCGCGCGTCAGGAACGGCTTCGAAGGGTCGATCACGTGCAGCGGGATCTCCACGTCCGGCAGGTCGATGGGGAACCAAGGCGGCACGTCCACCGGCCAGCAGCGCACGACATGCTCGCCGGGGACGGAAGTGTCGAGCGGCGGCACCTCGCAAACGCCTGGCTGCGGATGGCTCTCGGCTGCCGCCTGGCGCTCGACGTCCAACAGGTAGTAGTGGAGGACGGGATGGTCGAATTTGAAGGTGAGCTCGACATCCTCCTGCGACAACCCCACGGGCACCGTGACACCGTTCTCCTGAATGCGGTGCTGCGGCACCGCTTCTCGACCGATGATCTGGGTGCCGGGCACGTCCGGGCTCACCGTGGAGCCGTCGATCACCACGTCGGTGTCAGCGGATTCCCCGACCACGGCCGACCGACCCCCCACCACCTCGCAACGGGCGATCAGCAGCTGCCCGGCCGCGCTGACCGCGACGGCGTCCTCACCCGGCGCCAAGATGCGCAACCCGACGAGGTTGACGGTACCCACCGTGCGCACGGCGACAGCGCCGACACCGGTTGCCTCGATCTGGAGATTGGCAGCGTCGAGCATGCCCGCGAGGGTGAGCAGCGGAGTCACCGCCCCGCTGCCGGTCAACACCAGGCCCGGGCCGTCGACGACCAGCATCGTGCTCTCGGTGACGGTGATCCCGTGATCGCCCAGCACCACCACCGTCGGTGCCGTCAGATAGGCGTAGATGCTCCCATAGGACGCCCACCAAGGGGGATCCGCGTCAAGGACGACATCCGCGTCGAGGACGAGGACACCCCCGTCATGAGCCTGCAGCAGCGCCACGAACTCGGCGGCGTCGATGACACCGGAGCCGCCGGGTGCCGGAGTTGTCGGCTCGGCCGCGGCCGGCACGGCTGGCCACCACAGCGCCAGCGCCGCCAGCACCCATATCAGAATCTTCGTCGCCCGCACTCAACCCACCCCCGCCGCCGAGCCCGCGATGAACCTCGTCAAAGCAAGCTTGACCTCTCTTCGGCCGCGCTGCCGGATAGGCACCCGGTCGCCGTTTCGCATCAGGAGATCGTCGCTGAGCACATCGTCCACATGGCTCATGTTGACGATGAAGCTGCGGTTGCACCGCAGAAACGGCGTCCCGCCGAGCCGTTCTTCCAGCAGCGTCAGCGGCACCCTGGTAGTGAACTCACCCCGGGTGGTGTGCAGCACTGTTCGCTTGTAGTAGACCTCCGCATAGACCAGATCCGCGGCGGGCACCTGAATATCGGCACCGCCAGAGTCGGGAATCTTGACGACCCGGCTGGCCCGCTCTAGGAGAAAACGGCAGGCGTGCATCGCCCGCGCCAGTTTTTCAGGGGTCGCCGGCTTCACGATGTAGCCGGAGGCCCAGACGTCGAACCCCTCGGACTGGAAGTCGGGGCTGACCGTGGTGAATATGATGAGGGCGTTCTGGTCGCGCTCCCGAAGGTGCCTTGCCAACTCGACACCCGAGATTCCCGGCAGGAAGATGTCGAGGAATAGCAGGTCGAAGTCCCTGCCGCTAGCTGCCTCGAGCAGAGCCTCGCCGGTGGTGAAGAGGGCGATCTCGGCGGCGATGCCACGGTCGGAACAGTAGCCCTCTAAGTAATTGGCCAGCGCGTCGAGTTCCAACACCGAATCCTCGACAATAGCGATCCGGACACCACCATTGTGCGCCATGGCATAACCCTACCTCACACAAAAACAGCGGCCGACACGCTCCCGGGGTGCGAACGTTACCTGGGAACGGCCGTTTGTGACGTTGGAAAAGTCACCTGGGAAAGTCACCTGGGAACGGTCCTTTGTGGCGTTACCTGGGGACGCCTTCATAACGCTCTTCGCGACGCCAGCGGTTGAATGGGGATAGCTAACAGCTAGGTGAGCGTAACGCCACTTGGGAACGTCACTTGGGGACGGTCCTTTGTGACGCCTTCGAGCAGAATCTGCCCAACGTTCATCGTGCTAAACACGACTCTGTGCTCTTAGACCGTGCTCCGCAAAGGGAACCCTCATACAGAGCACGACTTTTAAGAGCATCGCCGTCGCTCCCGTCATGAGACTGCCTCGTTAGTATCAGAGTCAGCTGACCCATAGACGAATCGAAAGTGGCGTTTGAGTTGATGACCCCACTTATAGTCGCCGGTATCTCGTTGCACTCTCCCAAGTACGATGCCCGGAGCCACTCCGATATCAGCTGCAAAACGCTCCACCTCAGAAAGACTGCGAGAGCGGGGCAGAGATGCAGCCTTTTCCGGCGGAATGAGCGTATCTGCGGCAAAGCCATCTGCCTCTTGTTCTGCCTCATCTTCATCGTCCGTCAGATAGAGGCCGCGATCCTCGTGAAGGAGCACATGGCCCAACTCGTGGAAAAGTGTGAACCACAACTGATCGTCAGTCTTTCCTCGAACAGAGAGTTGCACTATCGGATGACGATCCAGCCATCGGGTCGCCCCGTGAATGCCTAAACCCGGAACCTCGGGAACAAGCCGCAGCACCACACCAACACTGGCGAGACTGTCGATTAATTGCGGAATATACCTGTCTGGATCACCCAGAGATAACGCCCGAAGACTCAGCAAGAGTGCACTCAAAGCATCTTTATCGAAGGGTTCCAACTCTGAGAAGTTAACGCTGCGTTCTGCCGCCGTTAGCCAAGTCAAAAGGTCTTTCGATTTCGGATTAGCCATGGCGGTTTTGCGATAAGCCACTCCTTGGCACCAAGTGTCATCGAGAGCTGAAATGCTGTTGACCCGGAAAAACGTCAGCACTTCGGCGACGATGCCAGCTTTATCATGCTTTTCGGAAGAGACAAACCCAAGATTCCGAAGGTACCGGAGCGGAAAATCCTTGACCTCAAAATACTGCGCTGCCAAGATCGCTTCACTCTCCAAGCGCACCAGATCATCCCGATAAGTTGCCTCCAACCGATTCCAATGATCAGCTGAAACGCTTGTGACTCGTTCAAGTGCAACAGCTATCTCAGCACTTAGGCCAACTTTTCCATGCAATAACTCACTAACATGCTTTCGCGTGACGCCAAGCCTACGGGACATCTCGGCGGCATTTATCCCATTTGCATCCATCCATTCCTCAATGAAATCACCGGTGGGTACCGCATAATTTGGTAGACGCGCCATGATTCTCTCCTCTCTAGTGATAGTCGATAACTTCAACAACAATGACGAACGTGTCGCCCTTCTCAGCTTCGACGACGAGACGCCAGTTCTTTCCCAACCGTGCCGACCACTGCCCAATCCGGTCTCCGGCCAACTCTTCCCAGCGCCCGGTCCCGGCAAGCAAATCATCGACCACAAGAACTGATCGAAGCTCGGCGATGCGCCGCTTGAGATGTTTGGAGACATCGGATCCAAGCTCTCTGCGCATAAATCTCTCATCAGTGCACAGGCGCTCAATCCGTTTGTCTACATAGCTGATTTCAGCCATCTGTGTTACCCATCGGGTAACAGCGTACCACGCGGAAGGGACATCACTTAGACGCGTTACTTGGACGCGTTACTTGGGAACGCCACTTGGGGACGCCACTTGGGGACGGTCTTTTGTAACGTCACCTGCGAACGTTACCTGGGAACGGCCGTTTGTGACGTTGGAAAAGTCACCTGGGAAAGTCACCTGGGAACGGTCCTTTGTGGCGTCCGGAATGATTGGCTGGGAAACCGCGCTTCCTATCATTGATATTGGTGCGGGCAGAACGACAAGGGGGCATCTCGGCATTACGGGCCAAGGAGTGCCGCCGGGATTACCGCGATACCGTCTTGTCGGCGATAGGCGTGCTCCCCGGTGGTGATGACGGCCCCGTCTACAAAATCGTCGCCTATTTGGCTTCTGAGCCAGACAAGATGCTTTACGTCCTGGTCTGTGACACTTTGGGTGAGTTTTGCCTCCAGCGCGACGATCTGGTTCGCCGACCCTTCAACGATCAGGTCTATCTCCTGGAGTCCGGCGCGGGTTCGCATATGGCGAACCTGAGCCTCGACGGCTCCCGCGTACGTTTGAACACTAAGCGCAATCAGATGTTCAAACAGCGCCCCATGAAAGAACTCTTCTCGGGGTCAGCCTGGTAGCGTTCCCGATCTCGGATTTCGTCAAATTCGAGAATGCTGTTGGCGCGTTGAGTTGCCGTGGCCGTCTTTCCCACACCCTTTGCCCCAGACAACAGCAAAGCCCTCAGCTGTGGTTGAAACAAATCAAGCTCATCATCAATGATGCGCCGCTGGTAGCAGAACTCTACTTGTCCATTTGCCATGCGATTACTTTACTATTTGCCATGTAGTTACTTTACCTTTCGCCACCGTTTTCCGAGTCTTTCATGCACCTCTGTGTCGAACGTTACTGAGTACTTGGAACGTTACTTGGGAAACGTTATTCGGGGACG
>JAITSW010000166.1 GCA_031287505.1 Propionibacteriaceae bacterium | reverse complement strand
ACTAAACAAGCGGTCAACACCTCGCCAACAGTCTTTGCAATTTCAGCAAAATTTCCGTTGTCGTTCAATTTGTCACGGGCTACCTGGAGCATGGAAACGACAGGATTCACATCATTCTGGTGCTGCCACAGGTCAAACCACACAGTTTGATACTTCTCGTCTGCCTTAGCCGATTCGCCTATTTCCTTGATCTCACGTTCGACAGACTTCAATAGGTGAGTTTTTCCCTCACCCCATCCGCCATAGATTGCAACTGTGAATGGAGGACGCAGCCCCGGGATAGCCCCGGCAATGTGTTCGGCTAGAGCTTTGCGACCCAGACTGTCTTCGCAAGCTAGAACCCACTCGCCGTCCTGAAAGATGATGGCCTCATCATTCACCTTCTCGGGCACCCATTCATCAGCATTCTTGCTGCTTGCCTGACCGCGCATACTAGTCCCCCACCTTCAATGGCTACCCCAGTTGGAGGAACTCTCCTCCGCGAAAACTGATGCCTCCAATATAGAACACAGCAATCTCACAATGGGACTCCCTTGATCCCTTTGAATCTTTTATAAAACTCTTGCCCACAAGAGCAATCTCGGTTTTCACAACTGGCGGGAGCGGAGAATCGGCATCAGCGGAGGAGGCAAACTTCGCATGATCCGAACACATCACCGGATTATGCGAAATATAATCTTTGCCGACCAAATTTCCCGGTAAGCCAAAATTACAAGCAGCTAGGTCGGCTGAACACTGCTCCAAAGAAACCAACGAGATAACCCGCTCTAATAGACGAAAAGGCTACGATCTTGAGGAGTTGACGATTTTTGCCCAGGCTCGCTCTTCCCTTCTCTAGGCTCGAAGTAAATACTCCTCCACTGCTTCGCGAAGCCCCTGAGAACGGCTGATTCCCTGCTGAGCAGCTTTCCGATCAAGTTCTACGATCTTAGAAACAGGGAGTCGGAAAGTAACCACCTTGACTTCTTCGTCAGCGAGACTGGGTCTTCCGATTACCACAGTTTTCCCCTCAGGCCATTCACCACGCTCGAAGGATTCCGCCCACTCATCGAGCACTGCGTCCGTCACAGGC
The DNA here is from genome assembly GCA_031287505.1 of Propionibacteriaceae bacterium. Classification (GTDB taxonomy): domain Bacteria; phylum Actinomycetota; class Actinomycetes; order Propionibacteriales; family Propionibacteriaceae; genus Propionicimonas. The sequence goes on along the minus strand of JAITSW010000166.1, from coordinate 1,835 downwards.
TTCCCAGATTTTGTGGTCATATCCATAGTTTCTACCTCCGTACCAATCCAAGTTCTGTCAGGGTCTTTCTTGTCGGCGGTGTCATTGCGTGGAACACCAACAGTTGTCCATCAGTCTCTCGCGATGCCACAACCTCGATGAGCCGACCTTTACTGTCTGAACCGACTGCCACGTAGAAATCCTTCTCATCCGTTTCACGCCTGACGAAGGCTATTGCGTTTGCCCAAGCCGCGAGAACATCGGCATCCGTAACCTCAGGATGTCGCTGGTTGACGCGAGGATGCACTTCGACGCCTTCCATGCTCATGCCCGCCCTAGCCTTTCGTATTACATATGACACTAATACAAAATTAGAGTCATATCAAGACACTTTACTGAGATGTCTGCCTTTATCTCGCACGCAACCTGCGCTCAAACACCCAAAACTACGACAAAGACAGTGCAGCTCTTCTCACAACCGATGAGCAACTGGCGTACTCGATTGATCAAAAAGTCGAAGCCGTTCGAGTCGAGAATCTTCTTGGCAGCATCGACTAACCCAAGACGGCGTCTATGGCACTCCCAAGTTTCCACGGGCTCATAGCCAAACTCTATTCCTTCAGCACCAGGTATTTGCCATCTCGAACAGCCAAGAGCAGGACATCCTCAGGATCATCCCAAGCCTGTGTTGGGCGCAAAACCGGGTTAACCGGCATGCGAAGCCGCTGCTCCGCCCGGTCGAACGCTGATCTGGCGGTTCCCTGACGCGGGTGCGGCGGGGATTCTCGGCTATAGTCGGTGTCCTTCCTGTGCCAGCCAGGCCTGGATGCGCATGGCAGCCGCCTCGGGCAGCCTGTCGCCCAGCCGTGCCAGCTTCTCGGTGTGGCCTGGGGTGCAGCGCCCGGGCAGCTGCGGCGGCCTCTTCGGGCAGGCCGCCCAAGTCGGGGCGTCTGATCAGGTCGATCAGGGTCTGCTCGATGGTGGTGACACTCATCATGCCCAGAGTTGTTTGGACGGGGATGGCCTCGACGAGACCAGGGCGTCGAACTGTGAACACTACCCTGCCCCCGGTGTCGAGGATGACGGGCCGGTGCGGTTCGGGGACGACGATGACGGTGGTGCCGATGGCGATGAGGGCACAACCGATAAGCGCATTTCCGTTGATGAACGTGGGTGCCGATGGCGATGAGGGCACAACCCTTATCAGCCGAAAAACACCCGCAAGGCGAGCGCCAACACCATCAGGGCGCCGAAGGCGGCCAAAGCCCCAATTTGCACCCGATCCCGGTCTATCGGCGTCCTGGCTGAACGCGCCAAACCCGGCACATAAATTAAGATGGCCGCGATGGCGACACCGCCGATAAACCCGCCTAGGTGGCCCTGCCAGGAGATACCCGGGTAGGCGAACGTGTAGACCACGTTGATCCCCAGCCAGATCAAGATCATCCGCAATTCGGCTTTGACGCGAATCGCAATGACGAGCAGGCCTCCCATCAGGCCGAAGACGGCGCCAGACGCTCCTAGGACTGCGACGCCGGGAGCGCTTAGCCACAGGATGGCCACCGAACCTGCCAAGCCGGAGAGCAGGTAGAGGGCAAGGAAGCGCGCACGTCCCACAATGCGTTCGAGTTGCGGGCCGAGGAACCATAGCGCCAGCATGTTGAAGAAGATGTGCATGAAATCCTGATGGGTAAACATGCTTGTCAGGGGTTGCCAGAGAGCCCCGTCGGTAAAGCCGGGCACCCAGAAGGCACCGGGGACGCTGTTGCAAACCTCAGCGAGGGTATTGGGTATGTACATGCCCGGGTCGTCAGCTAGCAGGCAGCTACCCCCAACCGAGAGGGAAAGCCAATTCC
>JAITSW010000160.1 GCA_031287505.1 Propionibacteriaceae bacterium | reverse complement strand
CCCGGTCAGCCAAGCCGACGCGGGCTAGCGCTTTGGCTGCCCGTTCACGTCGGGTGCCGGCCGGCAGGCCGGCATAGAGCAGGGGAAGCTCGACATTGCGCAAGGCAGTCATGGAAGGCAGCAGATTGAACTGCTGAAACACGAAGCCAATCTTGCGGTTGCGGATGTTGGCCAGCTCTTTTTCGCTCATCGAGGAAGTGTCAACGCCGTCTATCTCATAGCTGCCCGAGGTTGGGACATCCAAACAGCCGATTATATGCATCAACGTGGATTTGCCCGAGCCTGACGGACCCATGATGGCCAGATAGTCTCCCTCGGCGACATCTAGGCTGATTCCGCGCAAGGCGCGCACCTGGGTCTGTTCGGAGCCTGAATAAGTCTTGTCAATCTCACGCAAAGCAAGCAGATCGCTCATTCTTCGGTCACCGTGACCCTGCCGCCGTTGCCGTCTATTGCGACGCCCCCGCCTGCTTGGGCACTAGCTGGACCCCTTGGATTGCGGCCACCCCCGCCGACACCTGGGATGCCCGGAACACCGCCGAAGCCACCGCTAAAACCACTGCCGCCGCCTTCTTCAAGAGCTTGACCTTGAACGCCTTGCGGCAGGGTAATGGTGATGGTGATTTCATCGCCTTCTGAAAGACCCTCGGTAATCTCCGTCCACTGGCCCACCGTTTTGCCAACCTCAACTAGAACCTTTTGGCCATCCTTCGCAAGCGTGGCCGCGACTTGGCCATTTTCACCTGCAAGAGCTTCATTGGGGACGGCCAACACCGGCTCATCGTCGGTAACCTTGATACTGGCGGACGCGGAAGTACCGGAATACAGATCGTCGCGTTGGTCGTCTAGCAGAATTTTGACCGGGAAGGTGGCCTGGCCATCATCGGCGCCCGAGGCGACGATACCCACCTCAGAGATCTTGCCTTTGACGGGCGTCAGGTCTTCGCCAATGGTGATGTCGGCACTTTGGCCTGTTTTAACCCTGGCTATGTCGGCTGCCGAGAGGGTTCCCATCACCTGCCAGGATTTGGGGTCGACAATGGTAAAGGCGGCATCGGCAGCGCTCTCTTGGCCGCCTTGCCCGACAGTGTCCCCCTTAGCGATATTCGTTGTCGCGACGATGCCGGCAAAGGGGGCCCGCAACACGGCGCTCTTGAGATTTGCCTTGGCGGACTTTAAACCGGCCTTCGCAGAATCAACCTCTGCCTGGGCTGCCTTTCGATTGGCAGCGGAGCCTGACTTTGCCTCGGTATAGGCAGCCTGGGCGCTGGCGAGATTAGCCTGGGCCATTTCCACCGCGTTCTTTAGATCGGTGTCGTCGATTTCGGCGAGTTTTTCATTCTTCTTCACTGTGTCGCCAACGGTTTTATATACCTTCTCCACTGTTCCAGCCGATGAGAAATTCAGCTGCGCCTGCTTTGCCGGCGCCAGCGTGCCATCCACGCCGACCGTCTCGTTGAGGGACTGCTTGGCAACCGTGTAATTGCGGGACACGGTCTGTGAAGCTTGTGGGGCGGTGGTGAAGAGGCCTTGCGAAAAGGCGACCCCACCACCGACCACTACCACTAACGCGAGACCAAGGATCATCCACTTCCAGGGCTTACCCCTGCGCCGGGCTTTTGCACTGGACGTGGTTGAATCCAGTGTGCTCTCAGCAGTCGTCAGGTCATCTTGCCGGGGGATCGAGGGGACCTGTTCTGGGAATGCTATACCTGTAGGTGTCACATTGCTCTCGTTCATGAAACTCAACCTATGGGGCGACTATGTGCCTCCCAATTGAAAAGTCTATGCCTTTCCTGTGAAACCGTATTCGAAGCTATTCGCTGCCGTCCGATAGCTTCGAAATCTGCGAAAAGGAGAGCCCGGGTCGGGTAATCGAAACGGGGACGGCGCAAAACCTTTTATAGCGCCAAGAATTTTTTAAGTTCCCACTGCGAGACATTCGAGCGATACTCTTCATACTCGGCTTTCTTGTTTCTCAAGAAGAAGTCGAAAACATGCTCGCCCAAGGTTTCAGCGACCAGCTCGGAATCCTCCAGGGCGTCGATGGCGTTGCCCAGGCTCTTCGGGAGCGGACGAATACCCAACGCCCGACGCTGCTTGTCGCTTAGCGCCCAAACATCGTCTTCGGCACCCTCTGGCAGCTCGTACTCTTTTTCTATACCGTCCAGACCGGCGGCCAGCGCCACCGCAAAAGCCAAGTAGGGATTGGCCCCGGTGTCGATAGAGCGCAGCTCAATCCGAGAGGAAGCGCCCTTATGGGGTTTGAACATTGGGATGCGCACCAAAGCCGAGCGGTTGTTTTGACCCCAGCAGATATAGCTCGGAGCCTCTCCCCCAGATACCAGCCGTTTGTACGAATTCACCCATGGATTGGTAATAGCCGAAATCTCGGACGCGTGCACCAGAATGCCTGCGATGAAGCAACGCGCCGTCTTGGAGAGGTGGTACTCGGCAGAAGCGTCGTAAAAGGCGTTCTTATCGCCTTCAAATAACGACATGTGCGTGTGCATCCCCGAGCCAGGCTGATTCGAAAGCGGCTTGGGCATGAACGACGCGAATAGATTCTGAGACAGCGCCACCTCTTTGAGGACGACTTTGAAGCTCATGATGTTGTCGGCCATAGTGAGGGCATCGGCGTAGCGCAGATCGATCTCCTGCTGGCCCGGGCCGCCTTCGTGGTGGCTAAACTCCACCGAGATACCCATCTTTTCGAGCATGGTGATGGCTTCGCGGCGGAAGTCCGCTCCCGGGGAGCGGGTGGTGTGGTCGAAATAGCCGCTTTGATCGGCGGGAATGGGAACCTTGCCCGGGGTCAAGGGCTGTTGGAAGAGGTAAAACTCGATTTCGGGGTGGGTATAGAAGGTGAAGCCCATATCGCTGGCCTTGTGCAGCGCCCGCTTCAACACAAAACGCGGATCGGCGAAAGAAGGCGAGCCGTCTGGCAGCCGGATATCGCAGAACATCCGCGCCGTCCCATGGACGTCCCCCCGCCAAGGCAGCAATTGGAAAGTGGACGGATCAGGATGCGCGACCATATCGGATTCATAGACCCGCGCAAAGCCTTCGATGGCCGAGCCGTCAAAGCCAATTCCCTCGCTGAAAGCACCTTCAAGCTCGGCCGGGGCAATCGCCACCGATTTCAATGCGCCCAGCACGTCCGTGAACCAAAGACGCACGAATTTGACGTCTCGTTCCTCCATTGTGCGCAGCACAAATTCAGTCTGCTTATCCATGCGGGAAAGTTTGCCGGGTTTGGATTTCAGCGCCGTTACAACGCGGGAAGAAGCCTAAGCACATCAAGCTATACAATGGGCGCGTGTCTGCGATCACTGCGTACCCGATCTCGCCGAGGCGATTCGTCCCCGCCAATATCATTGTGCCCCCATATGCGGGAAACATGGGGCCGGAGGTCTATGAGGGCTCCGAAGTGCAGACACCCGATACCATCGGGAAAATGCGCCTGGCGGGCAAAATAGCTGCCGACGCCTTGGCTGCCGGCGCAGAGTTGGTCGCACCCGGCATCTCCACCGACGCCATCGATGCCGTCATCCATGAATACCTCGTCAGCCATGGCGCTTACCCGGCGACATTGGACTATCGCGGCTTTCCGAAGTCTTGCTGCACCTCGGTAAATGAGGTGATCTGCCACGGGATCCCCGATGCCCGCCCCTTGGAAGACGGCGATATCGTCAAAATTGACGTGACCGCTTATCTAGACGGGGTTCACGGCGACACGTGTGCGACCTATTTTTGCGGGGACGTGTCCGAAGAATCCCGGCTTCTTTGCGAACGTACCGAAGAGGCCATGCACCGCGGCATCCGCGCTGTCCGCCCGGGGCGCCGGGTAAATGTCATCGGGCGGGTGATCGAGTCTTTCGCCAGGCGTTTTGGATACGGGGTTGTGCGCGACTACACAGGGCACGGCTGCCATAGAGCCTTCCATTCGGGGCTGATCATCCCGCACTATGACACCGTGAATTTCGACACCGTCATCGAGGTGGGTATGGCGTTCACCATCGAGCCGATGCTTACGATCGGCGATTATCATTCTCACGTCTGGGCGGACGATTGGACGGTCGTCACCAACGACGGCTCCCGCTGCGCCCAGTTTGAGCACACCTTGGTGGTGACGCCTGATGGCGCAGAGGTCTTGACGGTGTCATGAGTACCATCGACGAGCTGCAAGAACGTAAATCCGTCCGCGTCTTCGAAGACCGCCCGGTGCCGCAAAACATCAGGGAGCAGATTTTGGATTGCGCCCTGGCCGCCCCCACGGCGCGCAATCAAATGCTCTACACCATCATCGAGGTGGACGACCCGGCTGCCAAAACGACCTTGGCCAAAAGCTGCGCCGAACAAGATTTCATTGCCAAGGCACCTTGGGTATTGGTCTTCTTAGCCGATTGCCGCCGCTGGTTTGACGCCTTCGCCTTTGCCGGGTGCGACGCCGTCCAACCCGATGAAGCCGATCTCTACCTCGCCTTTGCCGATGCCCAAATTGCCGCTCAAAACACCGTGACGGCAGCCCATTCGCTGGGTCTGGGCTCTTGCTATGTCGGCTATGGCCCAGCCCATAAAGAAATTGTGGGCGAACTTCTAGAACTCGACGAGTATGTCGTCCCAGTGGCGGTGCTTATTCTGGGCTATCCCGACGGGCGGCAGGAGGCCAAGCCGAAGCCGTCTCGTTTCGCCCGCGAGTACATCGTCCAAAAAGACAAATACCATCGCCTGAGTGAGGATGAGCAACGCGAAATGTTTGCCCGGCGCGGCGTGGACCTTGACCGCCTGGCGGCCTCGCTCTACCACCGCAAACACAACTCGCGGTTTTCAGCCGAGCTGACTCTTGGCATCCAGGGGTATCTAGCCGCCTTCTCATCAAAGAAGTAGTCCATCTCGCATGGTACAAGCCCTGAAGACGGCATTCCCGCACACTATCCCGGTGCTCACGGGCTATTTCTTCATGGGCGCGGCCATGGCCATTTTGATGGTAACCAGCGGAATTCCGGCGATTTGGGCGACGATTATGGCCGTCGCCATCTATGCCGGGAGCGGGCAGTTCGTAATGGTCGGGTTGTTGGCCGCCGGCTTTGACCCGGTGGCGACGTTCCTAGTGATCTTGATGGTGAACGCCCGCCACATCTTCTACGGCTTGGCCAACCTCACCCGCTTTCGCGATTTTGACCGCTACCGCTGGTATCTGATCTTCTCATTGACGGATGAGACGTTCGCCCTTTTCAGCTCGGTGAAGGTGCCCCCGGAAATCGAAGAACGCAAATTCCTCACCGCCATAGCCGTGCTGGATCAGCTTTATTGGATCGCAGGCTGCACAGTCGGCGCCTTCGCCGGGACGCTGATCACTTTCGACGTCACCGGTATCGAGTTTGTGATGACGGCGCTTTTTGTGGTTATCCTCATCCAAAAACTGCAAGAAAAAGACGGACGATCCCCGGCGTTTGTCGGCTTGGCTGTCGCGGTCATTTGCCGATTGGCCTTTGGATCCGAAGCCTTCATCATTTCCACAATGATCGCCCTCGTCGCCGTCTTTGCCCTTTTACGTCCCCGCCTAGACCCGGTGGAGGCAGCATGAGCGAGTTTCAAATCGGCATCATGGTGGCCTGCGGCGCGGCGGCCACCATCCTCACCCGATTTCTGCCATTCTGGCTTTTCGGCACCCGCGAGCCACCGAGGTTCGTCCTCTATCTGGGGCGAACACTTCCGCCAGCCGTAATGGCGATGCTGGTGGTTTTTTGCCTAAAAGACGCAAAAGTCCTTACTTGGCCGTTTGGGATACCGGAAATTCTCGGGGTCGCAATAACTGCCGGTTTGTATCTGTGGCGCAAAAATATGTTGCTTTGCGTAATCGTGGGAACCGCGAGCTATATGGCGCTACTTCAATTCGTATTCCCCGCCATGGCAAACAGTTAAGGGGGCATTTCCTAATCGCCCATTTTGCGAAGCCTTTCGCGGTGTTCGCAGTAACCCCAGCCCATCCCAGAACCGCTGGCAATAGCGAAGAACCGCCAATACGATTACTTCCAGAAGGGAACTCCAAATGACAACCGAACCTATTCTCACCACCGGCGCCGACTGGTGGCGCAACGCCGTCGTGTATCAGATCTATCCGCGCTCGTTTGCAGATTCGAACGGTGACGGAATCGGCGACCTGGTCGGCATCGCCGAAAAAGTTCCTTATCTCAAAGATCTCGGGGTGGATGCCGTATGGCTGAGCCCGTTCTACCCTTCGGCTCTGGCCGACGGCGGTTATGACGTTGACGACTACCGCAATGTCGACCCGAAGATCGGCACCCTGGCCGAATTCGACGCCATGGTTGCCGCCTTCCACGATACGGGCATCAAGGTGATTGTGGACATAGTCCCCAATCACTCATCTGATCGGCACGAGTGGTTCCAGGCGGCATTGGCTTCCCCGAAGGGCTCGCCGGAACGGGATCGCTACATCTTCCGAGATGGTGCCGGCCCAAACCAGGGCCAGCCGCCGTCGGATTGGAAAGCCACTTTTGGCGGACCTGCTTGGGAGCCAGTGGGCGATGGCCAGTTCTACTTCCATCTTTTCGCCCCGGAACAGCCCGACTGGAACTGGGACAACCGTGAAGTTCGCGACTACTTTCTCCAAACGCTTCGTTTCTGGGCTGACCGAGGAGTAGATGGCTTCCGGGTAGATGTGGCACACGGTTTGGCCAAAGATTTTTCCGCCGACCCGCTGCCCACAGCGGCCGAACTCAGGGAAATCGAGGGTGGGCCAAACCATCCCTATTACGATCGCGACGAGGTGGACGACATCTATGCCGAATGGCGCGAAGTCTTCAACTCTTATGATCCACCCCGTTCAGCCGTGGCCGAGGTGTGGGTGGATGTGCCTGAACGCCGGGCTCGCTACGCCACCCAGGCTTCCCTTGGGCAAGCCTTCAACTTTGACCTGCTGCGGGCAAACTTCCGCGCTCCCGATTTCAAAAAGATTGTGGCGAAAAACCTTGAATCTGCCGGTGAGACAAATTCCTCGTCTACCTGGGTTCTTTCAAACCATGATGTTGTGCGTCATGTTTCGCGCTATAGCCTGCCGCTGACTGCCCCAGATAGCCCGTTCATCGGCGAAGGCCCCACCTGGGATCGCGACCGCGCCTGGCTGATTTCCGGTGGGACTGAACCCATCGCCGATCGGGAGCTTGGCCATCGCCGCGCCAAAGCGGCCACCGGGTTTATCCTCGCCCTACCCGGCTCGGCTTACATCTACCAAGGCGAAGAACTCGGCCTTCCAGAAGTCGTTGAAATCCCGGACGCGGATAGGCAAGACCCGGCGTTCTACCGCAGCGCCGGCTACGAAGTCGGGCGCGACGGCTGCCGGGTGCCGATCCCGTGGACACCCGACGACCCTTGGTTTGGTTTTTCCGGCAGCGCCTCCCAGCAAGCTTTTGCCTCCAAGCCCCATCTCCCACAACCCGAATGGTTCGCCGACTACGCGGTTTCCGCCGCCGAAAGCGATCCCGACTCCACGCTGGCGTTTTACCGCAAGGCGATAGCCTTGAGAAAGGCCCTGGCGAAAGCTTCTCCGCAAATCCTGGAGTGGCTCGATTCCCCGGCCGACACGCTGCACTTTAGCCGCGGCCCGTGGCACTGCTTCACTAACTTTGGGGAAGTCGGCGTCCCGCTGCCCTCCGGCGGTGCTTTACTGCTAGCCAGCGGCGATCTCAAAGACAATACCGTGCCGGGGGCAACCACCGTCTGGTTTGAAGAAAGACAAGCCTGAGTGGGTTTCGGCTATCTCATCGAGGTGAATCCGGGGTGTCCGACGACGTTCACATCAAGCCGCCGGGAACTCTCCAAAACGTTACCTGGGTACTTGGGGAACGTTACTTGGGGACGACCCTTTGTAACGTGCCGGGATCTCCAAAAGGCTATTCATCCAACAGCACTTTGTAGGCGCTGCCGCAGTTTACCGACTCCATCATCCAGTAGTCGAAGAACGCGTCGGCGGCAGTCATCGATGGATGCGGACTGGGGTCGAGATCGAAGTCGTAGGTTGTCATGGCGTCTCCATTGGCCAGCACTATGACGTTGCGGATCGCTTTAGCCCGCTTCCGCCCGTGTTTTGCGTAGATGGCTTCGAGTTCGCCCATCTTGCGCGAAAAGTCCGTGAAGGCCTGTTCCCATCGGGCTTGTCCAATCTTTTCCTGCCACTTATCCGCAGCGATTAGGTCGCCCTTCTCCATGCCAACGTAGTAGATTTCCGGGGGCACTCTGAAAACGCCTCCTTCAAGATACGAGAGTCCCTTGGGGAAATCACCGAAGACTCCCAGAAAGCAGACTTCATCTGCGTCGACCAGTGGCTTCTGCGCACCTTCTGGCTTGATCACTTCCAGGCAGAGCATCGCCAATTCCCATTGCCATTCCAAGACCTCATCGTCCAAAATCGACATGGTCGCACTCCTTAGTATCGCCTATGTTGATTGTGGCACAGCAATGCGAACAGCATAACGACGGCGATTGAAATGGATAAGCTCCCGCAGACTGTGCGGGGAATGGCACCTGGCCTCGCGCCTATCCCGGCAGCGGCAGCTCAAGCGGATTCTGTGCCGGTATCCAGCGGCAATAACTCCAACTCCAGAAGAAATGTGTAGAGCCGCAATAGATCGTATTTGTTGTGTATGGCGTGGATCAATGCCGCGTCGCGTTTCACCAGCGGGTGTAGGGAACCGCATTCGGTGACCGCTAATAGCCGTTGCGTCGTCCGTAAATCCAACTCCATCGCAAAAGCTATGGCGATGTAGTAGTCCCGCTTGCCGCGTCGGGTACCGTCCATGATCTGATACCCGTACGTTCGCGAAATCCCGGCCTTGCGGATTACGTCGCTGCGCTGCAACCTCGTCTCGCGGAATACATCGTCGAAGAACTCTTTGACACTAGGAAGAAAAGATCCACTCGCTTTGCCCTCCCCGTCCGCCGTGGGGAAATGGTCACTTTTGAGCATCCTCAGCATCCGCTGAGAATCGAGTGAATCAGCGTGGGGCATGGACAGCTATCCCCTTTCTGCCCGCCTGTCGTCGTTGACACGGTTTTCCAAGCGCAATCATAGTGATTTGTATGCATACAGCAGACCCGATTGAGGTGAAGAGAGTGAAAACTTGTTTTCAATCTTGAGCCGATTGAGGGTCTCGACGGCAAAGCCGGACAGACCCGATTGAGGTGAGAGAAGGGGAAATAGTTTCCGCTTCCGAACCGATTGAGGGTCTCGACGGCAAAGCCGGACAGACCCGATTGAGGTGAAAACCGCAATAGACTGGTTTGGAACGCCTATGACATTGGAGTCTGGAGCAAGAATGAGTGATGCGGAAGCCTTCTTGGCCAACTATAACCAGAACCTGAACGCACAGATCTCTGCGCGTTGGCCAGCACAATTCATCGAGCCCTACACCATTGAAGACTGTTTGAAACTCACTGCCGACAAGGAAGTGCTCCTTGCCGTCGACCGCCGAACCAAAGACAAGGTCATTTTGCGATCAGCGGCGGTAAACCCCGGCGAAGTCCAGGACACCGAGTACGACGTTCTGACTCAACTGGACCATCCCGGCATTCCGAAAGCCTATGGCGCGCTCGTCCATGATGGGCGGAGCTACCTAGCCCGGCAGTACTTGGAGGGCACTCCACTAGACGAGGTGATCTCTCGCAGAACATTCACCCCGCCGCAGATCCGGGCGGCGGCATTACAACTCGCAACCATTCTGGACTACATTCACACACAGAATCCTCCGGTGATTCATCGAGACCTGAAGCCGCAGAACATTATCGCCGGACCGGATGGCAGTTTCGGCTTGACCGATTTCGGTATCGCCCGCACCTTCAAGGACGGGGAGGGGTCCGACACCCATTTTGCCGGGACGCTCCCCTACGCCGCTCCCGAACAGTACGGCTACGCCCAGACCAGTCCCCAGACCGACATCTACGCGTTGGGCATCGTGATGATCTATCTTGCGACCGGGAGTCCATCTAGGCAAGGCTGGGAGGCTGCGATTCCCGATACCGGACTGCGAAAACTGATCGGCAAATGCATCGCATTCGACCCAGGCGGACGCTTCCAAAGCGCGTCCGCCATCCTCAAGAAATTGGATCCCGCCAACCGTCGCCAAAAGCTGGCAATCGGCATCACCATAGGCGTCCTTGCCGTCGGAGCCTTGGGGACGGGTACCGCGTTTATGGCGAATCTGTTTGAGTCGCCGTCCTCCATCCGCCCCCCGGAATCCTCCACACCTGCAAATGCCTCCCCACAGGGGGAAAACCAGCCACCGCAGAGTCCGCCCGCCACCGGAACATCTGATTTCCTCTTCGACTCGGCAAAGGACGGAAACCTCCCGGGCAACTTGGTCAACGGAGGTTATGCGGTCGAGGGAGACGGCTCTATCTACTTGGCTGCCAAGGGTGCCATCCACCAGTTGGACGGGGGTGGCAGATCCATCAAGAAGTGGGACTTCGCCGACCCAAAGAGCCTCAACTACTACCAGGGCGCGCTCTATTTCGTGGACGGCGGTTCGCTGTGGCAACTTGACCTTGCCACCTCAACTTCGAAAATGCTGGTCAACGATCGAGTCGGAGCTGCCATTGTGAGCAATAACGCCCTCTACATAGCGGACAGCTTCCAGGGTCTGGCCCTAACCCAGGTGGATTTTGACGGGAAAACCCTGTCAAGGGTGGACGAAGGCCAAGAAGCCTACTATCGGGTTTTGGTGGATGGGTATGTGTATTACGCCAAGGGGGCAGAGGGCCGAAAGCTCTTCCGCATCGACCTCGCCACCGGCAAGGAGACGGTGATCTACGCTGCCGAGACCGCATGGCTCTCCTACTACGACGGCAAGATCTATTTCTCGGATTTCACCGTCCCGGGCAGGGTCATTTCCCACAACTTGTCGGACGGAATCCAAATGGAGTTGACGCCGGGGTCATACTCGTTCACAAATGCCTCCCCCTACGGCATCGCGGTATCCAGCCCCGACGATCAAAGCTTGGTGCTATTGAGCCTGGACGGCAAATCGCAAACAACCCTTGCCAAAGCCCCTTCCGCTTTCCCAAATATTGCCGGCGGCTGGATCTTCTACCAGAACAAAGACGATAACGAGAACATCTGGATGGTTCGCCCCAACGGTGAAAACAACCACCTCTTCGAACCCTAATACTGAGGAAAACCCAGGATGATTACTCCGTGGACGAAAACCGCGAACTGGTCATCGCTGCAACTCTTTCCGCCACAAAACTCTGCATTGCCGTCAGTTATTGCTGTTCCAAGGGGCGTGTTGTGCGCAGAAGTATAACTCCACATGTCCATTAGTTACACATATTGCGCAAACTGTTATTAACACAGTGTCTATGGATACTCTTCCTTTGGAGATACCTGCTGTTGGGCAGACAGAACACCAATAGATTGCGCTGGATGACGGAATGTCGTCTCGGCGCAAAATCGTCGCAGGCACTGGGCTGTATCACTCAACCGTGCCTACCCGCATTGCCGGGTATTCCCCGCTCATCCCCGCAGATTTGGCAGCAGACACAGAGGAGGCAGTCGCTGCCTTGAAGAACTTTGACGGCTATGCGCAACAGATTTTGAAAGGTTCTCCGATGCCGGCAGATTTGCCGCATCGTCAGGGATCAAATTGGTGGACGATCTCGCAAATCAGCTAAACATCTCCCGAGAACTCCTAGCTGGCGTCCGCCCACAATCAGCTGCCTGGACGACGCTGAGACCATAGATTCAGCCTGAGGAATATCTCGTCCACCGGCCTTCGGCTTCAACGAAAACTACCTGGCTTCAGCAGCATCGCTCAGCTCGGGAAAGGAGCCAAAGAGGGATCATTTATCGCTCCCAGGAACAGCGGAATACCAGTTTGGGTATCAACAACCGCATAGCGGTAAGGATGATCGAAAACCACCGGCGTCTCTTCCACCTGAGCACTTGTTGGCGCCATTATCACGGCGGTGGCTGCCGCAGCCTCTGTCCCCTCTTCGCCGACCGCGATATCGACCTTGTGAAGAACATTCGTTATCGCAAGATTCTCGCCAGTCGAGCTGGTTCCCAACTCGCTGAAATCGGCGGCGTCAGGATCGAAGGCATTACCCAATCCGAGCGCAATCAGGTCATTCTTCAAGTCTTTTTTAAAAGTAGTTTTAAACTTTGGCATGACCACTTTGACGTTCGGAGTCGGAGCCGCAGCGGTAATCCAACTATTGATGGAATCACCGGCCAGCTTCGGCAAGTCGGTGCCTTCTTTGGCTGTCACCGCAAGGAAAGCCAGCCGTCCGTCTTTATACGGCAGCAGCACCCCGTGAGAATCGCCGACATCGAAGTACCGCTGCTCCATCGCTTTGGCTGCCAGGAATTCTGCCTCGACCGGCGAACCTCCAGATAACGAAAAGCGCCCAACCGAAGTCATTTCCGGATCAAATTTGGCGGCCCATTCAGCCTTTAGATAGATCGCGTCAACTAACACCGCAACCATCGACGCGACTTCATCAGGAGACAGGTCATCGAGGATGGTCGGAATCAAACCATTAGTTTTCCCGTTCACCCAGCCGTTAATCTGGTCAACCGCTCCAGAAGCCTGCAAGTCTTGATTGAAAACTTCAGCGGCATAGTAGGCCTTAACAAGAGGGGTGTAATCCGGATCGAGTTTGAGAGACTCGTCCAACCAAGTCGAATTGGCAATATTCACCGTGGTGCCTTGCCCGAGATTAGAAATCTCTTTGACCAGATACGCGGCAATGCGACGCGTTTGCTCTTTGTCAAGCCCAATCGCCTGCTGGAACGCCTCTTGGGTCGCACCCGCGGCACCTTCCCCGGCCAGTCCGAGGGCGAAGAACAACGACATCGGCGAAATCACCGCGTTGACCTTCTCTGGATCAGCCTCCACCTCGGTAAACAGCTTTTCCCCGAAAGCTGTGAGCACCTTAGCCTGATCATTTGAAGGTTCCGCCAAGAGCACCTGGCTATCGGACGGATTGGCTGAGCCTGGAGAAGTGCTGGTACACCCAAAAATGCCCATCGCTAGGCTCACAACCACTGTCACTATTGCCACTTGGCGAAGTCTGGTCACTGTTTCCCCCTCATATACGGAATATAGTCGACCCCAAATTCCAGTTATTCGACTAGTTTAAGCTGCTGCCTTCGGAGCCGTTGTCCTCCGTATTATATCGGGAGATCATTCTGATGGCTGACTCCCGTTTTCCAAACCGAAGTGCACGGGGTGCAACGGGGTGCGGCTTGGAGTGATTGCAGTTGGGCGTGGAAGGCTTCGGCGGGGATTGCCCGCTGGAGGACTTTGAGGAACCGGTTGTCGATCTTTTCGATAGGTTTATGATTGACCATGGGAACGTTGTTGCGAGTCTTTGCAAAGGTTGGGGGATTGTGAGCGCTGATTTGTGGGTTACCCTTCCGGGGGGATCGGTCTTCTCGAAGGATGATTGCCTCCAATTCTTGACGCGTTATGATCTTCGCCTAGATTTTCCCGAGGGTTTTGATTTTGATTCTCAGGAAGGGTATCTTCCTTGTCGCCTGTTGGGCTTCGAC